>JAITKG010000114.1 GCA_031278495.1 Prevotellaceae bacterium
GGCCGGCACGGTGGGGATTTGGGTGGCGTCGTCGAGGTCATCAAGGGGGTCGTCCACCACTTCATTGAAGTCGTTCCTGCTGCATGCCGCTGCACTCAGCCAGAGTAGTGTAAAAAGTATTTTTTTCATAATCCTGTATATTTAAAGTTAATCTCAAAAGTTAAAAATCAACGACAGGTTGGGCGTTATGCTTAAATAGTTGATATTGCTTTCCAGGATGACGTCGTCGACAATCTCAAATTGTTTTGCGCTGACATTTTTCCGGTTCAGCGCGTTGAAGACCGACAGTCCAATGGCGTGCGCTTTCCCTTTTGTGCCGAACAGGTCGAAGCGGCAGGTTGCCGCCATGTCCAGGCGGATATAGTCGGGCAGGCGGAAGTTGTGTTTATCGCTCACGGCGTAGTAGCTTGTTGCCGCGCCACCCATCGGGCTAATTTGGTATGCGCCTAAGGGAGCGGTGTAGGGACGTCCGGTAGAGTAGATGAGCGTGGCGGAAAAGTCGAAGTTGCCGAATTTGTATATGCCCACGGTCTTCAGCTCGTGTGTGACGTCCTGGGCGGCGTAGAAGTACTTGTCCGACTGTCCGGGGAAACGGTTTTTGACCTGCGCCAGCGTGTAGCTTATCCACCCGCTGAAATTGCCCGCCTTTTTCTGCGCCAGGAGTTCCAGGCCAATGGCATAGCCGTTGCCGGTGTAAAACTGCTCGCTCACCTGTCCGGTGGCGGCGGCGGGATTGGCTCCAAAGCCCATCCCGCCGGGTCTCCGCACACTGTTCTCAAACCTCAGCGTATATTCCGAGATGTTTTCATTGAGCTTGTAATAGCCTTCCACGCCAAACAGGTAGTCGGGCAAGTCGTAGTTAACGCCAAGGTTGAAGTGCCTGGAACTGCTCACAGGGATTTCTTCCTCGTCGGAAAGTATCCAGAAATCGGTGTTGCCCGACATCACGTCTTCCCGCACCACGCGGTTAGCAAACTGGTAGTATAAGCCGGTGGCGGCGTTGAGCGTAATGTGTTCGCCAAAGCGGTAGTTGGCCGACAGGCGCGGTTCCACGTAAAATTTTCCGGCAGCCCCGTAGTACGTGAGGCGAATGCCGGGAATAACGGTCAGGTTGTGCCGCAGCAGTTTTATTTTGTCCTGCACATACACCCCGGCGAGGAACGCCACATTCCCTTTTTCGAGAATTTTTGCCGTATCGCTTTGCGCATAGCTGTAGTCAATATCGTAATGGGTGGCAAAAAGGCCGGCTTCCCACACGTGTTTTTCGTTCAGCGAATATTTCCAGTCGTTTTTAAGGCTGTAGTCCATCAGGTTGTTTTCTTCAAGCGTGCCCGATTTGAGGTTGAACGTGGTGTCGTTCCTCACCATAGTTGTAGCGCGGGTTTGGTCGCGCGTGCTGTAAAAGTTTGAAAAGCTGAGCAAGGCGCTTGACGTTAGTTTTTCGTTCCACGTGTGCGCCCAGCGCAGGCTCGTGCCGGTGTTGCCGTAATTTTCGTAGTTGGCGTTTTCCATGGAGAACGAAGGCATCGCGCCGCTACCGCCCATCATGCCGCCCCCCGGAAAGCTGAACTGCGGCGTGTTGTCTACATAATCCGTGCCGTTAAAAAAACTCAGCGAAAGCATGTCGTTTTCCGTTGGGCGATAAGTGAGTTTGGCGTTCAGGTCGTAGAAATACGAATCGGGCATTTCCATTTGCATGCCGCGCCCGCCGGGGCGTGACACCACCGGGGTGGCAGCGGCCTCGTTGTCGTTGCTGCCGCCTATTTTGCCGTAAAGATACCCTTGATACGAGCGGCGGAAAGCGAACAGCGAAGTGAACTTGTCGCCGATGGGCGCTTCCGCGTAAGCGTTCACGCTAAGCAGGTTGATTTCGCCGCCTGCGGCAACTTTCCGTGCATTGCCGTCTTTCGCCGTGATTTCGGTCACGCTCGACAACCTCCCGCCGTATTTTGCCTCGAAGCCGCCCTTGTAGAGTTGTACGTCTTTCACGGCATTGGCGTTAAACGCGCTGTAGAAGCCGTGCAGGTGGTCGACATAATACACCGTGAAGCCGTCATACACAATCAGGTTCTGGTCGGGCGTGCCGCCGCGGACATACATGCCCGAACTGTTCTCGTTCGATGCGCTGACGCCGGGCATCAGCTGGAAGCCGCGCATGATGTCCTTCTCACCTAAGTTGGGCAATACTTTCAAGGCTATGGGCGACATCTTCATTTTGTGTTCCCCGGTAGACTGTTGCAGGGCTTTGTCGTCTTTCCGTCCAATAATAAACACCTCGGCAATGGTTAGCGGCTGCACTTCCAGGTCGATGCGCAGGGGCGGGTTTTCGGCAGACGGTTCCAGCTCGATGTACTGCGTTTGATAGCCGATGTACTGTACCACCAGCGTAGCGGTGTCGGAGGGGGCTTGTTCCAGGATGAAGTGCCCGTGGGCGTCGGCCGTCACGCCTTTGGTTGTGCCGAATACCGACACCCATGCGTAGGGAATACGCTCGCCATTGGCTGCGTCGAAGATATTGCCGGTAAGCGTGAAGTTCTTCTTGCCGGGCTGCACATTTCCTTTGCTTGCGCGCTTGATGATTTGTGTTTCGACCGCTTCACCGGCCTTTTTATTCCTCAACTGTTCCAGATGCTCCCGGCTGCGGGCAATGTAGATATAGCCATCGTTGCTTATCCATGTTTCCATGTCCCAAGCGTGGCGGAACATCTTCAGCATCCCGCCGATGGTTTTTTCTTCCCAGGGATTTACCGAAGTGGTGTAGCGCGACACGTGCGAGGTGTCATATACAAACCGGATGTTTTTGTCTTTCCCAATTCGGTTGAGGACGTCGTCGAGCCGTCCGCGGTAGTCTTCCGTAATGCGCAGGCCTTCGATGGTTTGCGCATGCAGGACGGCGCTCATGAGTATCCCTGCCACTAAACATATTTTTCTCATATTCCCTTTTCTGGATTTGGAACACAAATATAGATACCGGTTCTGCTCGCCCCGCCAATGTACCGACGAAAAAAGGGATTTTGTCGACAAATTGAATGTTTTGTGTGTATTTGTGGCTATAAATTAAGAAAAAAATTATGACGACCATGAGCATTGATATCCTCAATAATGATGCATTGCGTCTTTTACATGATATGGAATATTTACGGCTTATCCGCATGCAGACGGAAACGGTCGAAAACCCCACAAACCGGCAAAGTTTATCGAAACAATTTGCAGGCGCCTTGCATCTTTCCGCCGAGCAATACGAAGAATTTCAAACCGCATTGAAAAACAGCAGAGCCGAATGGGAGCGGGATATTTATTAGACTCCAATGTTATCATAGGATATTTAGATAACAAAATATCCGCTTCCGGCATGACGTTTGTGTCCGAAGTTGTGGACAAAATACCCAAGTTTCGGTAATCTCGAAAATCGAGGTATTACGGTTTAATGTGCCGCCACAGATAGAACAGGTGTTTTCCGCTTTTTTCGATAATTCCAAGATACTCTTGTTAGACGAAGATGTGGTGAAAGTTACGATAAGTTGGAGTTTTAAACATAATCAGGAATCTTGCAAGGCGTATTTATAAGGTTAATCTAAAAAAAGAGACCTATTGGATACCATCAATTAAAATCGTCAATTTATTGATAACTTCATCCAGTTCTTTCGCTGTTGCCTTTGTTATAAAGACGGCATCTCTACCTCTCCAATCAAGACTTTTTATTTGGTCAGATAAAGCAACGCCCTTAATTTCCCTGTTTCTAATCTGCACTTCAAACGGATATCCTTTTTCCTTACTCGTTATGGGACAAAACAACGCTAAACCCACTTTTTCATTGTATTCTTTGGGAGAAAGAACAATGGCCGGCCTTTTACCTTTTTGTTCATGCCCTGATTGCGGATTAAAATTCAACCACAAAATATCCCCCTTGTCCGGAATATAAGGAGTAGTCACCATATTTCATTACCTACAGGAGTTCCGGTATCCACAAATTCGTGTATGTTGGCTTCGGTGATACCATCCAACATGGCAATCAACTGTTTCTTTGGTTGGGGTTGAATACGGATTTCCTGTCCGACATCTCTTATTTTAACAGAAATACCATCTTTTAATTTTAATTCGCGGATTAAAAAGTTGGGAATTTTTATTCCCAATCCATTTCCCCATTTTTCAATGACTGCTTCCATAATTTTATAATTTATTTACCACGAACTCCATAATCTATTTGTCACCACAAAAATACTAAAAAAATAATTTTCCACAAAACACCGAACTTCATTTAAGTAAAACACGCCCTGCAATCACTTGCAAGGCGTGTCTGTATGATTTCTTGAGTCTTTGAGCCCGACCCCTGTTTACCGCCGGTTGTTTCTTGTGATGTGTAGCACGCTAATTTGTTTTATATCCTGCACGTCGGCATAATCGTATTGATACAAGCCATCGCTGCCGATTAGCATCAAGATATTGTTGTAAGGAATAACATCGAATCCGTTAATACCGGTGAAATGTTTCAACTGCCGCGCTCCAATTTGCAGCGGGTCGGAAGCATCAAAGATTTTTAATCCCTCGTCGCAGACAAACAGCATGTCGCCGTCGATACCCAGCCCATAGGGGCTTTGCATGCCATACGAAACCTTCAGGCGAGGCTGGGCGGGGTTGGAAACGTCTACGACGTCGAGCAGGCTAAGATTTTGCCCGCAGGCATTTCCGCCGCGAATAGTCACATACGCATAGTCTCCCTGCACCACCACCGGGTCGCAACCCAGCACATGGTTTAACGACGACAAGTGCTCCGGCACAGCGGGGTTGGCAATATCATAAATCAACAAGCCGGAGGTAGTCCCCAGAAAAAGCTTTTGGCCGTATGCAAAAATAGTTTCGGTATTCCAGCTCAGGTATTGTTCGCCACCTGGTGTCACAGCATTGCCGGAAATGGCAAACACTTTCAGCATGAAATTGGTGACCGCATACAGGTAATCGCCATGCACAGCAAACCGCGCCATAGAGCCGGTCATGGTTGCCACGCCCGACGAGCCGCCTGTAGAGCCATACGTGGCGCCATCGTTCTGATAGAGGCACTCCGGACAATTGGTGTCGCGAAATCTTTTTTCGGTGATGGTTTTCACTTCCCAGCCAACCACCACACCTTTGCTGAAATCGACGCCCATCGTTGGATAATGATTGTCGGAGGAAGGAAGCGCATCCGGGAAAGCCTGTTCCAGCCGGCCGACCGCTGCGGGCTGCGTGGGTTGCGTGATGTCGAACCACACCAAATCCACATAACTGTCAGCAAACAGCAGGTTGTCCTTTATGGCAAGGTCAATATTTCCCGGCAAATCAACAAAGCCCACAGGTTGCGGCGACGAGGGGTTGGCGTTGTCAATAATATGAAACCCTTTGTTTAGCTCGTTGATGAAAATATAATCGCCATACAGGCAAATTTTCCCCGGACTTGTTATTGCCTGCGCCGTTTGTACCGGCGGTGGCGTGCGGAGGTCGGAATAAGACATGTACACCGGTTCGTTGACCTTGTAAGTAACGGTGTCTTCAATTTCGCTGCAACTGTTCAGAACCATTGCTGCAAGCAGGCTTCCCATCATTACTACAATGATAAAATCAAAAATTCTGACAACAGGTTTTTTCGCATACATACGCATATAGTTTTAATATTTTCTTATTTAGAAGACGCCAGACGAATTGAAAACGCTGCATCTGTTTTGCAAAAAGTTAGAAATTGGCGCGTACACCGAAGCCCAGCGTAAAATTGAACGGCTGTTCCGTGCGCACATTTTCCGGCTGGCGTGCGTCAGGGAAAAAATACCGTATGCCGGGCTCAACATACAGGCTGAAACGTTTGGAAAGATGGTAACTTCCCCCTAACTGCCCGTTCAGCGACCATTGCAATCCCGCGATGCTTTCACGGCTATTTGTTCGGGATGCGGGGGTAATGAGGGTATAATTAGCGCCAACGCCTTTTTCCAACATGCCGCCGCCCGACAGGTACACGGAAAACCGTTTGCTCCCGACAAATTGATAAACGGCATTGACCGGCAATCCCAGATAATGTAATTGCTGTTTCAAGCGGTAATCATTGGCATATTTGTATTCCGACGAAAGATACGTATAAACCAGCCCCGACTCTATCGCCCAATGGGAAGTGAAATAAAAACGGAACGTCACCCCGAAGGAAAGCGGTACATGATGGGTGGTCTCCGTAGGATTATTTAACGCATCGTATTCCGAGCCGGTGAATGAGCCGGGAGCCTCATCATTGAGCGCGTAAGCGTAATCATACATGCGTTCTGCGGAATTAGGAAAAGCAACAGCGCCCGATTGACCGGCTAACAACGCCAGCGCCCATTTCTTTCTTCCCGCTTGTCCGGGCCTTACCTCTTCCTCTCCGGTCAAAGGAAATGTCAATAACGAATTTGGCATATCGAGTTGCGTGGGTGTTCCCGCTTTTTCCGTCTTATCATTAGCCGCTATTTGCGGTACGGTTTTCACTGCCTCTACGGTATCGGCCGGCATGCTTGCCGTTGCCGGCATTTCAGGGTGCGTGGTTTCCTTATTTTCCGGCAAGGGAGCAGGCGTTTTACGTGTGGCCACTGTAATATTATTCACGTGCACAGGCTCAGATTGCCGCACTTCGCCAGGCACAGCAACAGAAAGCGATAACGAAGCGGCAATGGGCTGAACAACAGGCAAACGCCCGACACCGGAAGGTTGATACAAGCTAAAAAACAACGCCACTGCCGCCGCTGCACTGGCAGGAAGCCACATCACAGCAGTTTTTCGATGTTTCTGTTGCTGTAAGCGCCGCCGGATAATATCCCAATCGGCGGGGTCAACCGGCGCCTCGTGACGCTCCAATTTATCGCGGAGTAAATATTTTTCTATCGTTTCGTCCATCTACACTAACTACTTTTAACTACTTCCCCGTATCATTCTCTGTAAACAACCCCGTGCCCGGCTATATTGCGAGCGCGAAGCGCTTTCGCTGATATGCAACAAGGCGGCAATCTCCTGATGCGAATACCCTTCGATAGCGTATAAGTTAAACACCGCCCGGTATCCGGCAGGAAGGACGGCTATTTTCTCCACAAGTTCATCTGCCGATATTTTTTCAAAAACGGAATAGTCCGCCGCCGGAATCGAAGCCGGATAGTCTTCATACCTTTTCAACGCATCCTTTTTTCGTAAATATTCCAATGCCATATTGACAAATAACTTCCGCATCCATCCCTCAAAAGAGCCTTCGCCCCTGTACGTTTTTATTTTGTTAAACACCTTAATAAAGCCATCATGCAGCAAATCCCTTGCAACTTCACGGGTTCCGGCATACCGCAAACATACGCCCAGCATTTTTCCGGCATACTTATCATATAACTGCCGTTGGGCAATGACATCCCCTTTTGCGCAAGCGGCAATCAAGTCGTATTCGCTCATCCAATATTGGTCTTTACCACGGCTTTTCATTAAGATGCAAAAAGAATAAAAAACGCTGCATACTTCCGAAAAAAATATCAACGGTAGATTTAACAACTAAATGCAAGTTGGTTATGCAAATTTAGGAAGAAAACTTCTTTAATAAGTTGAGGAAAGGAAAAATTTGTAAATTTAAAATAAATCTTTTTTTTGTAGCAAAACTATCTGCAAGATTATAAGAAAAATAAGAATGGAAATTGAAAATTTTTAGATTTTGTACAGGTTTAGTGCAAGAGTTTGTGCAAGGATAGTAAATTATTGACATACTGGGCCAAAACAATATCTTTAATTTCATTGTTTGCAACTACTCAAAACCTTTGCCGTACTAGTATTGAATATAAACACGCCCTGCATGTGGTTGCAAGGCGTGTTGTAAGGTTAGGCGGCGACCCACTCTCCCACCTGGTATAGCAGTACCATCGGCGCTAACGGGCTTAACTTCTCCAATTATTTGTTCAGAAAATCTACTAAATCTATAATTGTCGAAGTAACATAGTATATAGCCATAACGATATATATTATATTACCGGCAAGTGTTCGTAATAAAAAGAAACACGCCCTGCATGTGGTTGCAAGGCGTGTTGTAAGATTAGGCGGCGACCTACTCTCCCACTTGGTATAGCAGTACCATCGGCGCTAACGGGCTTAACTTCTCTGTTC
>JAITKG010000024.1 GCA_031278495.1 Prevotellaceae bacterium
TTCCCCGCGCGCCGCACAGCATGTTTTTTTATTTCCCGATTTTTTTTTATATTTGTGAAAGTAAGTTTTGACAATCATGCGTGATTTTATATCCATCTTTACTGCGAAATTTTTCTACCGCAACCTGAAAGACCGCGATACCTGAGTACCGCCTTTTCAGGCGCCCCGCACGTTCATTATAAAATAAAATATAAAATAATTACCTGCTAATATGCCCATGCAGATTGGCACAAAACATGAAATGTTATGAAAATTCCCTTTGCCGAATCGTTTAAAATTAAAATGGTAGAACCCATCCGTAGCAGTACGCTGCAAGAACGGGAAGAATGGATAAAGAAAGCCTATTATAATGTGTTCCTGCTGGACGCCGGGCAAGTGTTTATTGATTTGCTCACCGACTCCGGCACCGGCGCCATGAGCGACCGCCAGTGGTCGGCCATGATGATGGGCGACGAAAGTTATGCCGGCGCACGGTCGTTCTATGAGTTTAAAGACGCTGTGGAACGGATTACCGGTTTTGAGTATATGCTTCCCACCCATCAGGGGCGCGCCGCCGAAAATGTGCTGTTCTCTTATTTAGTCAAGGAAGGCGACATTGTTCCCGGCAATTCGCATTTCGATACCACAAAAGGGCACATCGAATCGCGGAAAGCCGAAGCGCTGGACTGCACGATTGACGAGGCTAAAGACACGCAACTCGAAATCCCCTTCAAAGGAAATGTAGACCCGCAAAAGCTGGAAAAAGTATTGGCGGAACAGGGCGATAAAGTCCCGTTTATTATCGTAACCGTTACGAATAATACGGCTGGCGGGCAACCGGTGTCTATGGCAAACCTGAAAGCCGTCCGGGAAATAGCCGGGAAGTATAATAAACCCGTGTTGATAGACGGCGCCCGTTTCGCCGAAAACGCTTATTTTATCAAGGTGCGCGAAAAAGGCTACGAACAGAAAACCATTAAGGAAATTGCGAAAGAAATGTTTTCGTATGCCGACGGCATGACGATGAGCGCCAAAAAAGATGCGATTGTAAACATGGGCGGCTTCATCGCCACGCGCCGCAAAGACTGGTACGAAGGCGCACGGAATTTCTGTATCCGGTTCGAAGGTTATTTCACTTACGGCGGTTTGTCGGGACGCGACATGGCGGCGCTGGCAGTGGGTTTGGACGAAAATACGGAACTGGAAAACCTCGTTACGCGCATCAAACAGGTGGAATATTTGGGAAAAAAACTGGATGAATACGGTATTCCATATCAACGCCCTGCCGGCGGGCATGCCATATTTGTAGATGCGCCGAAGATATTAACCAATGTGCCGAAAGAAGAATTTCCTGCCCAGACGCTGACGATTGAACTGTATTTGGAAGCCGGCATTCGTGGCTGCGAAATCGGTTATTTGCTTGCCGACCGCGACCCCGTCACCCGCGAGAACCGTTTTAACGGGCTGGATTTATTGCGGCTTGCCATCCCGCGCCGCGTCTACACCAACAACCACATGGATGTAGTGGCGGCGGCGTTGAAAAATGTAATCGACCGCCGCGATAAAATTAAACGCGGCGTACGGATTATGAAAGAAGCGGAACTTATGCGCCACTTTACGGTGCAACTGGAACGGCTATAAATACCGCGCCGGCAAATGCAGGCAGGCTGTTTATTTTACGCTAATCAAAATTTTTATGTAAGTTTGTGCTGTAAATACTTAAAAAATCCATGAAGAGTGTATTCGCCCTTGCCGTATTGTTTACGATGGTCACCGGCTCGTTTGCAAAAGCCGGGCGCGATTCCTTGTTTATGCAATTAAACGAGGCAATAAAGAATAAATCTTATTACGACCGGCAAAAAGAACAGCAACTGGCGGAAACGAAACAACTGTTGAAGATACAAAGTATCCTGCCGGTGCAGGCTTATGACTTCAACCGCGAAATAGCGGTGCAATACAGCAAATATATTATCGACAGCGCGATTTATTATACCAAACAAAGCCGCGATATCGCCGCCGCCATGAACCGCCACGATTGGGTAGCCGAAGCCGGTTTGCGTTTGGCGCATCTCTATACCACCGCCGGCATGTATATTGAAGCGAATAATATTTTGCTCGCCATTAACCGGCGGTTACTTCCCAAAACATTGTTGCCGCTTTATTTTGAGGTATACAGCGACTTCTACGGCTATTACGCACAGAGCAATGACCAAACAATTAACCGGCAATTGAACATCGCTTACCGCGACTCGCTGCTGTCAGTGCTGGATACGGCTTCGCTGCCATACAAAATCCACAATGCCGTAAAGCTGGTTCACAGCCAGGATGCCGCAACGGCGGAACAACACTTGTTATCGATTTTCCGGCAAGTGCCGGAAGGCGGCGCCGACTATGCGCTGGTTTCCTACCTGCTGGGATTGGTGTATACCCGGCAGCACGATGTGGAACAACTGCGCAAATATTTTACCCTCTCGGCTATCGCCGACATCCGGAACGCCACAAAAGACCATGCCGCCCTGCAAAGCCTTGCGTTGAGCTACTACGAATCGGGCGATGTCGAAAGGGCTTATACTTATATGAAATCGGTGATGGACGACATTGATTTCGGGAAAATACGCTTCCGCGCCATTGAACTGGCGTCGCTGTATTCCGCCGTCAATACCGCTTACCTGAATAAAACCATGCAGCAAAAAAGGGAATTGCAATATTATATCATTTTAATTAGCGTGTTGTTATTCTTTTTAATTATTTCGGTTTTTTATGTATACCGGCAAATGCGGAAAGTTTCCAAAATCAGGAAAGAACTCTATGAAACAAACCTGAAATTAGCCGAATTGAATAAAAATACCAAACACATCAACAACCAACTGCAAAAAGTGAACGCGCAATTGTCGGAAGCCAACCACATCAAGGAAGAATATATTGCCCAGTTTTTCGACATCTGTTCCGGTTACATCGACAAATTGGAAAGTTACCGCAAGATGCTCCACAAAAAAGCCGCCGGCAACCAGCACGAAGAGCTTTTTAGAACCCTGAAATCAACTACGCTGGTTGATGAAGAACGGAAAAAACTCTACGAAACATTTGATACAATATTCCTTAATCTTTACCCTTCGTTTGTCGAAGACTTTAATTCGTTACTTATTCCAGAAGAAAAAGTGACGCTCAAGCAAGGCGAACGCCTGAATACGGAACTCCGCATTTTTGCATTGATTCGATTAGGCATCACCGACAGTATGAAAATTGCCGAATTCCTGCGCTATTCTTTGAGTACCATTTATAATTACCGGACAAGGGCGCGGAATAATGCGGTCGTTTCGCGCGACGAATTTGAAGAAATGGTGATAAATATAGGCGTTATTCAGGAAAAAAGATAACGTTAATCTATTCCATTTTCACTACTTTTTTTCCCTTTTCTAAACCATTAAGTTAATTCAGGAGCAATAAACTAATAGTTTTAACAAACTACTTTTTTATTGCAAAGGATAAATCCGATGTTTTTCGTATTTAACTTTGTTTTCACAAAAGGAAAATGTTTATTTAATGAAACAGAGTCGTGCTATACAAATTTTGACTTTATCAGTCAAAATTTCTATTAAATCCCTTATTATCAATCCTTGTCAAAACAGGTTAAATTATTCGTCCCTGTGATGTTGTTTATTTGTTAATTATTGATTTTCAGACTTTCCCGTTTTATTAAATTATTTTTTTTATGTAAAAAAACAGCGTTTCATCCCCTTTTTCATCCGCTCTTAATCTTTCTATAATCGTTGGTATTATTAAGTTTTTTACCTCATTGTTGTCATTTTCTTTTTGCTCATTTTTTTCCGCTTTTTTCCCGGAATTCATCCGCCTGTTTTTTTTTGCTTCGTTAATTTATTGACTGCCTGCTGTTAACTGTTTGTCCATTTTGACTGATAAAGTTAATACAGAATGAACGCATAAAAAACGACATCACATGATGCAAATTACAATATTAACTAACTTTATAACAACAACCTTATGAGAAAAAAATGTTTTTACCGGGGATTTTTTATCCTCTCTTTCATTCTTTTTTCGCAGATGGCATTCGGGCAACCACCCCAAATAACCGGAACGGTTTCCGATGCATCTACGGGAGAAACGCTCATTGGCGTAACGGTGTCTGAAAAAGGCGCCACCAATGCAACTATCACCGACATTGACGGTCGGTATGCTATTACTGTCCGTCCCGGCGCAACGCTTGTATTTTCGTACGTAGGCTACGAAACGCAAGAACTGCTTGCTTC
>JAITKG010000041.1 GCA_031278495.1 Prevotellaceae bacterium
CCGCTTCCGGCGGCACGACCACTGCCATGACTTATACATGGACGGTAAGCGGCGCAAACTATACTACTACCGTCAACAGTTATCCGATTACTTCGATTTCCGCTCCCGCCGCCTATACGGTAAACGTGAAAAATGCCAATAATTGCGAAAGTAACACGGCAAGCGGGAATATCACGGTAAATTATCCGGGTACGAACGGTCAGTCTGCACATGCAACCTGTGGCTGCGCTACGGGAACTACCAATTGCAGTGGTACGTGTAAAACCGAAGGAAATACTACCACTAACGACGGCGCATGTACCGGCGCTTGCAAGACGGCGTATACGCAGCAGCGCAATGCTTGCGGTACGGTGATAAATGCAAAGTACAGTACCTATACCAACACCAGTTGCACAACGCCAAATTACACTACCGATGACGGCGCATGTACTGGCGATTGCAATAAGGCGTATACGCAACAGCGCAATGCGTGCGGAACGGTGATAAATGCAAAGTACAGTACCTATACCAACACCAGTTGCACGACGCCAAATTACACGACCGAAGACGGCGAATGTACCGGAAACTGCAATACTGCTTATGTACAACAGCGCAATGCTTGCGGAACAGTAATAAATTCAAATTACGGCACGTATACGAAATCATCCTGCACCGCTGGGTGCAGCACCACAACGGATTGCTCAGACTCTCCTGATTATGTAGAAACATTTCAGCCCACAAGCTATGCTACTGCAGATGCAGAGTGCAAATCTCTGTGTGGCTCACACGGCTATAGCATATATACTTATGTGTGGGTTAGTGTAAGTCAAGGGATATGAAAGTGTGGGTGCTGTAAAAACTAAACTAATATATAAAGAAATTGAAAAATTAAAATAGCCCTTAGCACAGCGTTTTTACAAACGCTAACATCCGTTGCGCCGTGTCCCTGTTGGAGTTTCATCGCGCAAGCATGAAAAGACAAAATGTTCTCGAAATACAGGACAGGGGAAAAAAACACCCCTGCCCCCGTTCAGTACTAAATAATCACGTTGCTACTGAACGGCTAAGGTGCAGCCACACCAAAGACAGAGGTGTTTAATACCTCATTGTGTGGCTGCACCTATGTTGTTTAACGTGATTAAATGCAAAAATACAAAAAATTTATAAAACCATGAAAATAAAATTAAGATGGCTGCAAATACAGATGATTTTAATCAAAGTAACAGCAAATGAAAATGGCGCGTTATGGCTGCATCTTTTCTTAGTGTTCGTATTCCGGTAAGTAATTTGTATTAAGTCGTAAGTCAGCCG
This sequence comes from Prevotellaceae bacterium, assembly GCA_031278495.1. Taxonomy (GTDB): domain Bacteria; phylum Bacteroidota; class Bacteroidia; order Bacteroidales; family UBA932; genus JAIRKX01. Next base: position 1,291 of record JAITKG010000041.1, read on the forward strand.
GCGCGCCAGCCACATCTCCACATCTTCACATTTCCACATCTCCACATCTTCACATCTTCACATCAAAAAAAATCCGTATTTTTGTGCGGACAAATTTTTGACACATGGAAATTTATAACACGCTTACCCGTAAAAAAGAAACGTTTGAACCGCTGCATCCGCCGCATGTAGGCATTTATGTGTGCGGTCCTACGGTCTATGGCGACCCGCATTTGGGGCATGCCCGCTCGGCGGTTTCGTTCGATATTTTATACCGTTACTTGCTGCACAAAGGTTACAAAGTGCGCTATGTGCGCAATATTACCGACGTGGGACACCTCGAGAACGACGCCGACGCCGGCGAAGACAAATTGGCGAAAAAAGCGCGCCTCGAACAGCTCGAGCCAATGGAAGTGGCGAAATACTATACCGACCGCTACCATGATATGATGGATGCGCTGAACGTGCGCCGACCGGGCATCGAGCCTTGTGCGTCGGGGCATATCATGGAACAAATCGGCATGGTGCAGCAGATCCTTGATGCGGGATATGCTTATGTGGTCAATGGCTCGGTATATTTCGACGTGGTGAAGTATAACCGGCACTACCATTATGGCGTGCTGTCGGGGCGGGTGGTGGAAGAATTGCTTTCCGCTACGCGCGGCAACCTCGAAGGGCAGGAAGAAAAACGCCACAGCGTGGATTTCGCCCTCTGGAAAAAAGCGCCGCCCGGACACATCATGCGTTGGAAATCGCCTTGGAGCGACGGTTTTCCGGGCTGGCACCTCGAATGTTCGGCAATGGGGCGCAAGTATCTGGGCGAACAGTTCGACATTCACGGCGGCGGCATGGACTTGCTTTTCCCGCACCATGAGTCGGAAATAGCGCAGTCGGAAATAGCCAACGGTTGCCGCCCCTGCCGCTACTGGATGCATAATAACATGATTACCGTCAACGGGCAAAAAATGGGGAAGTCGTTGGGCAATTCCATTATGCTCGAAGAATTTTTTACCGGTCGCCATCCTTTATTGGCGCAGGCTTATGCGCCTATGACGGTGCGGTTTTTCATCCTGCAGGCGCATTACCGCAGTACGCTTGACTTCAGTAACGACGCCATGCAAGCGGCTGAAAAAGGCTTGAAACGTTTATTCGACGCCGCCAGCGTAATAGAAAAATTACCGCTTTTGGAAACAACGGACTATACCGCCGAAGTGGACGGGATAACGCAAAAAATCTACGAAGCCCTCGACGACGACCTCAATACGCCGGTAGCCATAGCCTGCCTGTTCGACGCCGTGCGGCTGGTCAATGCCGCCAGCGACGGGAAAGAACGGATAGGAAAAGTGGCGGTGGAACAATTGCGGCAACTGTTCAACGACATTGTTTCCGGCGTGCTTGGACTGCGCGACGACCGGCAGGCGGGCAATAACACCGCTTTGCTTGACGGCGTTATCCGCATGGTTCTTGACATGCGTGCCGCCGCCAAAGCCAATAAAGATTTTGCCGCCAGCGACCGTATCCGCGATGAACTGGCGAAGCTCGGCGTGGTGGTGAAAGACGCGAAGGAAGGCAGCAGCTACAGTTTGCAGTAGTAGGGCAGCAACTCTAAAAATCATTGATTACTTCGCAGGAGGTGATTTGATAATAAAATTTACAGGTATGAAAAAAATTAAATTATCCATTATCCCGTCGCAAATTTGGAAAACCGTTTTACGTTTTCCGGTCGCTACCTTTTGTTGCGTGGCGCTTTTTGTGATACACCTGTTAGTTATTAACGACGTCTGTTTTTTTTCACAAAACGGTTCGGGATTTAAATTAAACCTGTTGCTTCCATTGGGTTTCGTGCTGGCAATAGCCCTTCGTCTCTTTACGGAAGATTTCGGTTGGCGTAACTGGCGCGGTTATATGGACATATTGGTCATCCCGGCGCTTGGATTGTATTATTGCCTGTTGCCCGGAAAATCTGATTTTTCCTATATACATCTCGTTTACTATATAACCTTTTGGCTGGTTGCCTTAATAGCGCTTTGTATGGCGCCTTACCGCAGCCTTGCGCGACCGTCGCTGTTTTGGCAGTATAATGTAAAAATCTGGTGGGGAATTTTGTTCTCCGGCCTTTGCGCCCTGGTCTTTTTAGGAGGTTTCTGCCTGGCGTTATTTGCCGTTGGCGCATTATTCGACCTGGATATTCCGGACAAGTGGTATATGTATTTGGTTATTTTTTGGGGTATTGTGTTCGCCCCGCTGTTTTTTGCCGCCGGCATTCCTGCCCAATCGCAATTTGGCGAAGAACAAAAGATGAACTATACTGTGCTGCGGGTGTTCGGGCAATACGTGTTGTTGCCTATTTTAGTGTTGTACCTGCTTATTTTTTATGCCTATGAGCTGAAAATAATTATAAATTGGCAACTGCCCGAAGGCTGGGTAGGCTGGCTGACTCTTGTTTATTCGGCGGCCGGCTTGTTTATTTATTTCCTGCTGCATTATTTATACATAACAAAAGCCACCAAAATAGCGACGCTGTTTGGTCGTTACTTTTTTTATTCGGAGTTGCCGGTAATCGCGCTGATGTTTGTTGCCGTTTACCGCCGCACCGCCGACTACGGCATTACCGAAAACCGCTATTTCCTTTGGCTAAGCGCCCTTTGGCTGTTGGGCATTTCGTTGTACATGATTTTTATAAAAGGAAAAACCTTCCGCCCGGTACTTGTTTCGCTGGCTTGCGTGGCGTTGCTGTCGGTCGTCGGACCCTGGAATGCGTTCAATGTATCAAAATATTCGCAAATACGCCGCCTTGAAAAACTGCTGGCAAAGCAGGAATGGCTGAAAGAAGGGATTATTCCCAACGCTACGCAAATTGACCAGATGCAAGAAGACTTCTGGCAAATGAGTGACATTAAGCGATATTTTGAAAAAAGGGGAAAATCGCTCCCGCCCGGCATTGACAGCCTTTATAACGTATGTAAAGAATTGTACTACAACAACCATGCTAAAAGTTATAACAATGCAGCAGCGGTAGAGGAAACAGCCTATTTTGAAATAAAGACAGAAGACCGGTTTATGAAAATCGCCGGCTACGACTGGATATGCTATTACTCGTACGAAGGCGACAGCGACGAAAGAGCCCTTTCCGCAAAGGACTCAACACTCGCCTGCAAGGTAAAGGAAAGGGCTGGGGACCGTATTGAAATCTACCGCTATGGTACGCTATTGACCGCCTTCTCCCTGCCGGACGCCGTCCGGCAAATAGCCGGTGTGGATTGGACTGATCCAGCTTATTATACGGTAGCAGACAGGCAAACGATACCGGTAAATGCACGATATGCGGTTGTTTTTACTGATATAGACGGCATAATCACCATCAACAGCGGGAAGTTGAATATATACCGCGCCAAAATGTATATCTTGGGGAAAAAATAAGGGATACCGCCCTTGTCGCCGGCAAGTTGCATTAGCTACATTAAATATTCCATATAGTTATCGCTGTTTACCACGTGGAATACGTGTTGCGGGTAGGTTATGGCAAAAGCCGCCGGGATTTTCGGGCGGCGTTTTTCATTCCATTTGATTTCAAATGCAGACAGCAAGCCGTCGGCTTCTTCTATCAAATCAATTTCCTGCTGCTGGAAAGTGCGCCAGAAATAATTTTTTACGAAATACCGGCGGTAATGATTGGCTTTCATCCGTTCGCTGACAAAATAATTTTCCCACAAAAAACCGCTGTCCGGTCGCAGGTTGAGTGGCGAAAAATTTTGAACAATGGCATTGCGTATGCCGTTGTCGTAAAAATAGATTTTCTTTCCTTTCTTTATTTCATTGCGGTGATTGCGGCTGAACGCCTGCCGCTGGAAAACAACAAAACATTTTTCCAGCAGGTCAATATAACGTTCTACTGTATCGGCAGTCGCCCCGATGGTTTGCGCCAGTTCGTGGTACGAGATTTCGCGCCCCAGCTGCAACGCCAGCGCCACCAGCAATTTTTCCAGTTGCGCCGGCTTGCGGACGTCGCCCAGCGCCAGGATATCTTTGTACAAATAACTGTCCGATAAATTTAACAAACATTCTTTCGCCTCGCCCGGAAAATTGATGACGTCAGGATAAGCGCCATAAATCAGGCGGGTTTCCAGCGATTGCTTTTCTGCCAGCGTATTCGCAGCAGTTGCCAGTTCTTTAGCCGAAAACGGATAGAGGTAATAGGAAAATTTCCGTCCCGTCAGCGGTTCATTCACTTCGCCCGCCAGTTCCAGCGACGACGAGCCGGTAACTAATAATTGTACGGCAGGAAATGCGTCGGCAAGCAGTTTCAACGTCAAACCAATGTTTTTCACCCGCTGCGCCTCGTCTACGACGATGATTTTATAATTACCGGCAAGCATACGCAGTTCCTGCAAATTTGCGCCGCTCAACAGCGTCCGGACTTCCGGCTCATCGCAATTCAGCGTCAATGCCGGCTGCGGTTGTTTTTCTATCACCTGTTTCAATAAAGTAGTTTTGCCCGCTTGCCGGGGACCGGTCAGGACAATGACCTTGCCTTTGAACAGTTTTTGTTCTATTACCGCTTGAAGTTCCCGCGTAATCATTCAGTGTATTTTTTTGCAAAAGTATAAAAAAACCGGCAATAATCGAAATTTTTTATAAAATTTTTCGATTATAACCGGAAAATTATATGTAATTTTTCGATTAGGAAATACAGCAGCTATTTTGCCGGACGGCTTTCTATCCACGCAACGATTTCTTCATCGTCCGGGAGGACGCGCGGGGTAATGGATTTTACCCAATTGCCGTTTTCGTCTATCAGGAATTTATGGAAATTCCATTGCACTTCGGCGTCTTCGCGCCCGTTGGCAATTTTTGAGGTAAGCCATTGGTAGAGCGGGGCGATGTTGTCGCCTTTCACCGAAATTTTCGCCATCACCGGAAAGGTAACGCCATAGTTGGCTGTGCAAAATTCCTTGATTTCTGCATCCGTACCCGGCTCCTGCGCGCCGAAATTATTGGCGGGAAACGCAATAATTGTAAAATTGCGGTCTTTGTACTTTTCGTACAAAGCTTGCAATTGCTCGTATTGCGGCGTCAGCCCGCACTTCGACGCTACGTTTACAACCAGCGTTTTTTTGCCTTTTAATTGCGACAGCGCAAAGTCATTGCCATCAATAGTTTTGACCGTAAAGCTGTAAAAACCGCTGTCCGGCGTGCTGCACGCCAACAGGACGGCGGCGAAAGAAAGAAGAAAGCATTTTTTCATGAGGACATGTTTTAATGTTTATGCAAAGATAGTGATTTTTATGCAAAATAAACACCGCCGCTATCCCCTCCGCCGGAAGATGGGACGGTGCAAGGTTTTTCGAATACACCCTAAGGCGAGCAAGGCATGGCAAAAGTTAGCGTTTTTGAGAAAAACACTTGGATTGCTTTGATAGGATACACATTTCGGGGCAGCTTAGTTGTCGCGCACGCATCTAAGCACACTTCCGCTCGTCAATTTCAACCAGCCATACCAGTTGAACCACCAATATTGGCCGTGTCCGAAGTACCCAGCATCGTTAGTCCATCTTAGGACTCCGCCGCGATCGTCTTTGGTTTCGTCGCAGTAGTGATAATCATTTATCCATAGAGATCCTGTCCAATTTGCCCATACATGTTCATTCGGGTATTCTAATTCCCCTGTAAACTCACCACCCCAAATGCTTACGAATTTCTTAACACATACTTCGTCGTTGCCTGATACTGGACACCCTAGAAAGATAGCTACATTAGCTGCATCGAAAACTGAGGGTACTCGCCATGGCGGCGGGCAAAGTTGGGCGTGGTAGCGGAATGCAGCGCACCCGGAATAAAAGTCGCCGGCATATCCCTCGTTTTTTCTACAATCGGCATTAGCGCTTCCAATAGAACCACTGTTAAAAGTTTCTTTTTGGCAACCGGTGGCAGTTACCGGGCGCGACCAGATTTGCGAAACGCCATTGCCAACGATTGTAATTGCCGTACCGGCGGTGAATGAAACCGTGCCTAAATTTAATGGATTATTGGTACATCCGACGGCGGAAGGGGTCACGCAAATACCGTTCGTGTTTTCTACCAACCCCGCCACGCAGCCCATTTCATTAGGGTATGTTAACACATAATTTTGTATATTTGCGGTATGAAATTATCACAAGAACAATACAATCAAATTGCGGAATATTTTCCGGTTCAGCGCGGGAACGTGCGTTTAAACAACTT
>JAITKG010000075.1 GCA_031278495.1 Prevotellaceae bacterium
CACACTGCTTCCTTGCAGCGCTATACCTTGTTATCATTAGCGTTTCCGCGTGCTGCCTTGTAAAAGCAGGTGCAGGTAATTTTATATATTTTCGTTTGAAATGTTTTCCTGCCCGGTAATTGTTGGCTTTCCGGACTCCGAAAAAATAAAGAAATAATAGATGCCTATCAGCAATAGCGCGATGCCCAACAAGCGCACGACCCAACCGGTGACAGCTTGCGGAAAAGCCAACAGGATAACCGCCATCAACAACGTTAATAAGCCGACTAATATAAACCAAGCCCAGTCAATCATTCCGAATGATTTCAGGGTAATGGCCGCGCCAATAATTTGCACGCTGCGTATTAACATCCAAATGCCGGCGCTCACTGCCAACAACGTTTTGAGAAGATTTGGGAACACCAGTAAACAAACGCCCAACGCCACAAGGAGGATGGCGGCGACAATTAAATACCATAGTTTTTTTTCTGTGGTTTTTCGTTGCTGGACGTATGACCAAACCGCCGAAATGCTTATAATGAAAAAGGCGATAGCAATGATTATACTCAGCATATCCGTTAATGTATCGGGAAACAGGATTAACAACATTCCCAAAAAACTAAACACTAATCCCTGTACAAACAAATTGTTTTTTCCGGTTGATTTTACTACTGTTGCCATTGGTTTTTTATTTTTTAATTATGTAAAATTAGCCATTTTTTTTGATATGATGTATTATCTGTAAAAAAAAATTATTGCAACAGTGTTGCAATATTAAATTATTATTGTAACTTTGTGGCAATAATAAAATCGTTTTATGGAAAAACAGAAAAGAAATACCAAAACCAAGCAAATGGTCATGGGCATATTGTTAAATGAACCGGTAGCGGCGCGTTGCCACAGTGACATTGTGCAACAACTGGACGGGAAAATAGACAGGGTTACGGTGTACCGCATCCTGCAAGGCTTTTGCGACGACGGGTTGGTGCACAAAGTGGCGGACGACAACGGAAAAACTTACTATGCCCTGTGCCGCGACTGCACTTCCGGGCGTCACGACGACGACCATTTACATTTCCGCTGCATTTCCTGCGAAACGGTTTCATGTATTGAAGCAACGCAGCAAATCCTGCGGCTTCCGCGCGGGTATCGGATGTCCGGCATTTCCTGTTTTATTTCCGGTTACTGTCCCAATTGCTTGCCTCCGGCAAAAAACAAACGCCTGAAAACATATTCGCAAAAAAGTTAAATTTATTCCATCCGGCAAAATTCATGAGGTCATTTTTATTCATCATTCTATACGTGTGGGGGGGCGCGGCGGCTGGCTATGCGCAAGAAGCCGATAGCATCCGCCAGTCGATAGATTTGGACGAAGTAACCGTAACAGGAAATACGGCGGCTACAAGCCAGCAACTGCAACCACTCGCCGTCCTCCGCACGAAAAAAGGATATATGCAGGAAAACAGAAGCAACAGTTTAATGAATACACTGGAAAAACTTCCCGGTATCCATGCGTTTCAAGTGGGGCAGGGGTTTTCCAAGCCTGTTATCCGAGGGTTGGGGTTCAACCGCTTGGTGGTGGCGGAAAACGGTATCAAGCAACAAGAACAGCAGTGGGGCGCCGATCACGGACTGGAAATTGACCAGTATGCCGTCGAACAGGTAGACATCGTGAAAGGACCGGCTTCCCTGCAATATGGCTCCGGCGCTATGGCTGGCGTCGTTATTGTGCATTCGCACGAATGGCAGCCCCGCGACGGGCTCTCGGGTTCTTTGCTGCTCAACGGCAACAGCAATAACTGGCTCTTCGGCGGTTCGGGCAATATTTATTATCAAAAGGAAAATAAATTTGTGCAGGCGCGGGCTACTTACCAGAATTTTGAGAGCTACCGCGTGCCGGCAAAAACATTTATCTATAACGGATATGAATACCCCCTTCATCATGGCGTACTGAAAAACACGGCGGGAAGGGAAGTTGATGCGGCGTGGCAGGCGGGCTGGCGCAACGCCAAGTATGTCGCTAAGCTGCACGTAAACAACATACATTCCAAAGACGGTTTTTTTGCCGGCGCCAGCGGCTTGCCGTTTCTTGTGAATATGGACGACGAAGGGCATTACCGCGCTATTGGTTTGCCTTACCACGAGGGCAATCATTTCAAGGTGGTTTTCAACCAAACCTTTTATATCCATAGCCGCCACAAACTCACGGTTGATGCGGGTTACCAGTATAATCTCCGGCGAGAATATTCGGCGCCGCATACGCATGGGTTCGGACCAATGCCCGAAGGAAACCTCGAGCTGGAATTGCGCTTACAAACCGCCAGCCTGAACGCTGTATGGGAATACTGGAATACACCGGATAATATGTTACAGGCAGGCGTTAATGCGGAATACCAGTACAACCGGGTAGGCGGTTATCTGTTCCTGTTGCCGGAATTTGAACAACCAACGGCAGGCGTTTTTGTGATTGACCGTTTCTATTTTTCCAGCGTGCTGACCGGCGCTGCCGGCGTGCGTTACGACTACGGGAGCATACATATTCACCAGTACGACGGTTTCTTCCGCGTTTCCGGAATGCGGAAACCGGCGGGCGACATAAGTTTCATGGCAGGACTAACGTACCAGCCGGAAGAGCGGTGGGCGTTAAAAGCCAATATTGGCAAGAGTTTCCGCATGCCCATTGCAAATGAGTATGCATCGAACGGCATTTCGCATGTGATGCTTCGCTACGAAGTCGGCGACAGTTCGCTCAATGCCGAAACGGCGTACCAAACAGACGTGCATGTCGCGTTTAAACAAACATGGAGCGATGGTTTCATCAATTATGCAACAGCGGCGGCGAGCGTATTCGGCAGTTATTTCCCCAACTTCATTTTCCTGCATCCAACCGGCGAATTTTCGCCGCTGCCCGAAGCAGGGCAAATTTACAGGTACATTCAATCACGGGCATTCCGCGCAGGCGGCGAGGTGGAAGCGCAGGTGGAATTTGCAAAAATCTTCCGGCTATCCGTAGCTGCAGAATACGTGCATGCAACGGATCTGGAAAGCGGCTTCCCGGTTGCATTCACGCCGCCATTGAACGTTACCGGAGAAATGAGCGTGCGGTGGAAACACCTGTGGTTTTTCACGAATAACCGGTTGGCGGTAACTTGCCGCTATGCCGCCGCCCAAAACCGTGTGGCGCGTAATGAAGCCGCCACGCCGGCTTACCATTTGTTCGATCTATCATTGTCCGCCGGTATCCCGGTCGGACGGGGAATGAACCTGCAACTCCTGCTGCAAGTGCAAAACCTGTTCGACACGGCGTACTACAAGCATCTCAGCTTCTACCGCCGGTTGGACTTGCCCGAAATAGGCCGCAATTTTTTAATAACGCTACAAATTTTATTCAATAATTAAATTTTCTATTTAATAACCAATTAAAAAAAACACATCATGAAAAAAGTTTTTTCACTTGCCATCATCCTATTGATGGGACTTGCTTTCAGCAATTGCAAACACGACGAAACCAACGGGCCTGTGATTACGTTGGAAGAGCCGGAAGAAGGACAGCCGTTCACTGCGGGCAGTGAACACGGCGTACACATGGAGTTTGACCTCGAAGATGAATCAGGGCTGAACCAGTACAAAATCGATATTCACTACGGCGGCGGGCACACGCATTCGCTGTCGTTGCAGGCGCAGCCGTTGTCGGAACAGCAAACCGTACAATGGAGCTACCAAAAAACGTACGACGATGCGAAAGGGTTAAAAAACCACCACGTACATGTACATAGCGAGGCTATTCCTGCGACTGCCGTTTTGGGCGAGTATCACCTTGGTATATCCGCTACCGATGTGCATGGAAACGAATCAACGGTGTACCGTACATTTGAAATAGTGGACTACGAGGTGGAAGACGAGGACTAATAACATCCGGGCTATTCTATAAATATCTTTAATGTATGGTGAAAGCGGCTCCCTATTACAAAGAGCGCAGGAGTTGCTTTTATTGCCTGGTGGCACTCGTTTGAAATTTTTGAATTTCTTCACATCGGATCTACATCCACCGACGTTTCGACGCCCGACAATCCGGGCAGTTGATGCAATGCCGCCAGTTGTTCCATCAGGAAATGTTTTAATGGGCGGGCATTGGCGTCGCGTTCGAGGCGTACCCAAAAGCAGGCAAGGTAACGGTCCTGTATGCGGTTCACCACCGGCTGGAACGGGCCGGTGAGCCGTTGTTGCAATGTTGGAGCCAAAAGATGGCGCAACGTTTCCGCCGCCTGTTGCAAGGTATCCGGTTGCCGGTGCCTGAGGGTAACGCTTACCAGACGCGAATAAGGCGGGAAATGAAATTCCTTTCGTTCGTGCAGTTGCAGGTTGAAAAAGCCGTTGTAGTCGGCTTCCTGCACCAAATGGATGACAGGGTTGTCGGGCTGCATGGTTTGAATAATCACGCTACCTTGTTTGTCTTTGCGTCCTGCGCGCCCGCTCACTTGCATCATCAGGTGGAAGCTGCGTTCGTGTGCGCGGAAGTCGGGGAAATTCAGCAGTGCGTCGGCATTAAGGACGCCGGCCAATGACACATGTTCAAAATCCAGCCCTTTGGTAACCATTTGCGTGCCGACTAAAATATCAATGCGGCGTTGCGCAAAGTTGCCGAGAATACGGCTGTAGGCATGTTTCGCGCGTGCGGCGTCCAAATCCAGCCGGGCTATCCGCGCCTGTGGAAAAAACAGTTGCAGTTCGTCTTCCATTCGTTCCGTACCGAATCCTTTGGTTTGAATGTTCGCGCTTTTACATTCGGGGCATACGGTCAATAGCGGTTGCGACGTGCCGCAGTAGTGGCACAGCAACACATTTCCCCGCTTGTGGTAAGTCAGGCTCACGCTGCATTGGGTGCAGCGGGGAATATGCCCGCATTCGGCGCACTGCACAAAAGGCGAATAGCCGCGCCGGTTTTGGAATAAAATCACCTGTTCATTCCTGCCCAACGCCTCGCCAATCGCATCCAGCAGGGACTGCGACAACAGTCCGTGCATTTTTTTCCGCTTCCGTTCGCGCACAACATTCACAATGGCTATTGCGGGCGGTTGCACATGGTGATACCGCTCTGCAAGGGTTACCAGCCCGTATTTCCCGGCGCTGGCATTGTAATAACTCTCGATGGACGGCGTGGCAGTGCCGAGCAACACGGAGGCGCGGTGCAGTTGCGCCAGCATAATAGCGGCGTCGCGCGCGTGATAGCGCGGCGCGGGGTCATATTGTTTATAGGAGGTTTCATGCTCTTCGTCTACGATAATCAAGCCCAAATTATCGAACGGCAAGAACAGCGACGAGCGCACCCCGAGAATAATCCGGTAGGGCGAAGGAACGGCATGGTAAATTTCGGCGCGTTCGTTGTTGTTGTATTTTGAATGGTACACGCCAACAATGTTCCCGAAAACGCTTTGCAGACGATCAATAATCTGCGTGGTAAGCGCAATTTCCGGCAACAGGTACAGCGCCTGCCGTCCGAGCCGGAGCTGTTCGGCAATCAAGTTGATGTACACCTCTGTCTTCCCCGACGCTGTAACGCCATGCAACAGGACAACGTTCTTCTTCCTGAACAGCGCGTTGATTTCGTCGCACGCCTGCTGTTGCGCCACCGACAACACCGGTGCAGCTTTGCTGGCGGCAGCCGACAAATCCAGCCGGCCTGTTTCGCGCGTAACAAGTTCTAAAATATTTTTCTTTACGCATGCCGACAATGCCGCTGCCGTTTGCACCCCTTGCAATAGTTGCTTTTTAGGCACCTCATGCGGATGTGCAAAATCCGGTTCTTCTACAAACGAAAAATACGACAACAACAATGCCTCCTGTTTTGCCGCCCGCTTCAAGGTATCCAAGCAGCCGTGCAATTCCTCTTCGGACGAAATGGACGGATGTAAACGCACATAAGTTTCGGTCAGCGGCCGGAATGCCGTTCGCAAACCGTTAGGCAATGCGGCTTTCATCACCTCTCCCATGCTGCACAGGTAATATTCGGCGAGCTGTTCCCAATGCAGCAATTGTATTTCCGTTACCGACGGGCAGTCGTCCAGTACTGCCAACAAGTCTTTCACTGCATAGTTTTCCGGCGGGTGGCAATGGATATGGCGGATTAAACCGGTATAGCTTTTTTTCCCGACAGGCACGGTGACCCGCTTACCCACCGCCACCCTGTATCCCAGCGCGGCAGGAATGGAATAGGTGAGCAGCCTGTTCAGCGCCAGCGGCACGATAACGTCGGCAAAATTAACTTGTCCCGGCGTCCATGCAGCAGCGGCTACAGCAGGGGATGCTTGTTCGTTGTTCATGTTCGTTGTCGCGCCTGTGGCGTCAGTGGAGTGAGCGATTTATTTCTTCAATGTAGACCAGTAATTCTTCGCGTCCCATTCCCGTTGTGGCGGAGGTAATAAAAATGCGCGGCAGTGTTTCCCATTCTGCAAGAAGCGTTGTTTTATATTGCGTGATATTTTTATCCAGTTCGCGTTGTTTTGTTTTATCGGATTTCGTAAAAACGAGGGCGAACGGGATAGCGCATTCCCCCAAACGGGTAATAAAATCAAGGTCTATCTGCTGCGGTTCCAGGCGGCTGTCAAGCAACACAAACAGCAACGTCAATTCCTCGCGATGCAAGATATATTGCATGATGCTGCCGGCAAACTGCGCACGTTTTGCTTTTGAAGAACGCGCATAACCGTAACCCGGCAAATCCACCAAGTGCCATTGGTTGTTGATGAGGAAATGGTTTATCAATTGCGTTTTTCCCGGCGTAGACGACGTATGTGCTAAATTTTTCCTGCCGGTCAGGCTGTTTATCAAGGACGATTTACCTACGTTCGACCGCCCGATAAAAGCATATTCGGGAATTTGCGATGCGGGGCATTGTTCTACCAACCGGCTGCTGACAAGAAATTCAGCGCTTTTAATAATCATAGCATGTAGAATTTGTTACAAAAATACAAAAAAAATGTATAACTTTGTTTTTCGTATATTGCAGGTATTAAATTGTACAATAAAAATCATAAACTCGTAAACAACGCCATCACATTGTCTGAGGTGCAACAACGCATTAAACAAACGTTGGAAGAAACGTTGGTGGAAAGTTATTGGATTACGGCAGAAATAAATGAGTTGAAGACAAATGCTTCCGGACACTGCTATCTGGAACTGGTCGAGAAAGACGCTGATACGTTGAAAGCAAGAGCCAGCGCCACTATCTGGATGAATAGTTACCGGTTGTTAAAACCTTTTTTTGAAACATCCACCGGCTGCCCGTTGAGCGCCGGCATGCGCGTGTTGGTAAAAGCCGCCGTGCAATATCATCCGGTGTACGGATTGAGTTTGTCCATCACCGACCTTGACCCCACGTATACGATAGGCGAACTGGAAATGCAGCGGCGCAAAACTATTGCACTCCTGCAAGCCGACGGCGTATTCGACATGAACCGTGAACTTCCGTTTCCGCTCTTGCCGCAACGCCTGGCGGTTATTTCGTCGGAACAGGCGGCGGGCTACCAGGACTTCATGAAACATTTACACTGCAATGAATATGGCTATGCTTTCCACACACAGTTATTCCCTTCCTTGATGCAGGGCGCAAGCGCAGTGCAAAGCATGATAGAATGCCTTGCGCTTGTCAACAAACAGTGCAAAGCGTTCGATGCGGTAGTCATTATTCGTGGCGGCGGCTCTGCTACCGACCTGTCGTGTTTTGATGATTACGAATTGGCGTTGCATGTGGCGCAGTTCCCGTTGCCTGTACTTACTGGCATCGGGCATGACAAAGACGAAAGCATTGTAGACTTGGTGGCGTACCGGTCGCTCAAAACCCCTACCGCCGTCGCCGGTTTCCTGATCGAACGCTTCGCAGAACAGGACGCGCAATTGCAGAAATGGGAACGCTTGTTAAAAAATGCGGTGCAACAAAAAATCCAACTGTCGAAAAATTACTTGTCCATGCTGAAAAGCAAGATGGAAACCGCTGTACAACTACGTTTCCAAAAAGCGTATAATTATTTAGAGCTGAAAGCGCACACTATCCAATACAATAATCCCCAAAAGATTTTGGCGCGCGGTTATTCGATTGTCTCGCTAAACGGGAAAACAGTTTACGATGCAGCGAAAGTACACGAAAACGACGAATTGAAAATAACTTTGTACAAAGGCCGCCTGCGTGCAAAAGTACAATCCGAAAGAACTTGAAAAATTAACCATAAATAAAAAATATTATGAAAGATAAAAAAACATCAATACCTGCCCCTCAGGAAGAAAAAAAACTTACCTACCTGGAAGCGGTGAAAGACTTGGCACGCATCATAGATTCAATGGAGGGCAGCGAGCTGAACATGGATGAATTGTCCGAAAAAGTAAACGCCGCCATACAACGTTTGGAATATTGCAAAAAAGCGTTGCATGAAATTGAACAAAATGTCGTTGAAATGATGAAAGCCAATGGCCAGTATACGCCGGAAATTGAACAGTTGATGAAAAAATAGCATTTGTGTATAATGTTTCGTAACTATTGGTTAAAATGAAGACAAAACATGACATCATAGAAAACTGGTTGCCGCGCTACACTCACGAGCAATTGGAAAATTTCGGGGAATTTATTTTATTGACGAATTTCAAAAATTATTTGGAATTATTTTGCGAATATACCGGCGCTTCGGTGGTTGATGCAAATGCCAACATGCCTTGCGCTACCACGAATGGAATTACGATGATAAATTTCGGTATGGGTAGCCCGAATGCCGCTATTATTATGGATTTGCTGCCTATTGTAAAACCGAAAGCAGTGCTGTTCCTCGGCAAATGCGGCGTACTCAAGGAACGCAATAAAGTCGGCGACTATATCCTGCCCATTGCAGCCATTCGCGGCGACGGTACATCGAACGATTATTTCCCGATAGAAGTTCCGGCATTGCCAGCATTCAGTTTGCAACGCGCTGTTTCCACTACCGTGCGCGACGCCGGCCACGATTACTGGACAGGCACCGTATATACCACCAACCGCCGCGTGTGGGAACACGATGAGATATTCAAAGAACGCCTGCAACAAATGCGTTGCCTGGCGATTGATATGGAAACCGCCACATTGTTTTCTGTCGGTTTTGCCAACGAAATCAGCACCGGCGCACTATTGCTGGCGTCGGATAAACCTATCATCGCCGAAGGAATTAAGACCACCGAGAGCGACAGGAAAGTAACGAATGAATTTGCCACCGAACATGTGCGGAACGGCATTGACGCATTAAAACTTATTCAACGCAACGGCTCGTCCGTGAAACACCTGCGGTTTTAACCGGCGGAATTAAAAATGAGGAATTGGCTGACGTGTGCAGCCCTGCCGATTTTTTTGCATACTAAAAAACTGCCTGCTGTTTTCACCGGTCAAAATACGGGCTTTTGCTGCTACAGCTTACCGGAATGGCGAAAGCGATTTTCACATCGTTACCCAATAAACCTAACTCCACCGCAGCCTTGCCGGCGCTGAACATAATACGCGTATCCACGCAAAGCCGCGCCGCTACTGCCACTGCCGACCCTATCGCAATACCCAAATCAACGGTATTGATAGCGCAAGGCACACAGGATTGTTTGTTTTTATTTTCACAATTTTCCATTCCGCAAAATCCGCAATGCTTTAGCCCAAGCGGCTCAATAACGGTTCCTATCAGCACTACGGCTTGCGATTGCCGGATGTTTTTCGCATCGCGGAAGAAAAAAGAAACTGCTAATTCTTTTCCCATTTCGTCTAATTTATCGGCAATAGCAGCGAGTGCGCCATCATAAGCAGCGGCTAATGCCAAAGTATCGCGCCCTTTACCTTTGGGCGCTGTGCGGGCTGCCGTCAACATTTGTTGCGCCGCAGCTACTATCGCCGCACGGCGGCTTTCCTGTTCGAGAACCAGCATACGGCTACCATTTATTGTAATGAATTCTTGTGGCGTCGAATTTATCTTTCGGCGTATTTTTCCCCACCGGATAGCCCAGTGGAATAACCGCCAATACCTTGATATTTTCGGGTAATTGGAATTGCTCGCTGACAATGGCTGCACGGTCGTCGTAAGGATACACAGCCGTCCACACCGCGCCGATGCCCATAGATTCCGCCGCTAATAAAATATTTTGCGTAACCGCTGAACAATCCAAAAACCAGCAATTATCCGAAAGGGTCGTATCGCCGCATACAATAATCGCTTTGTTGGCATTTTGCAACATGGACGCACTACGCAGTTTGCCGCCTAATTCCTGTAAAAGCGCTTTATCGGAAATCACCAACAATTCCCATGGGCGGCGGTCGCGGGACGAAGGCGCTGCCATAGCGGCTTTCAAAAGATTGTTTAACGCTTCTTCCGGAATTTCTTTAGTCGAATAATCCCGTACGCTTTTCCGGTTAAGAATGGTTTCCAGCGCAGGATTGTTTGCTTCGCCTTGCTGTTGGCGGTTACAAGCCACACTTGATAGCGCCGTGATAACAATCAGCGCCATAATTTTTAGAGATTTCATACCATTTATTTTTTAGAGATTAAAACGATACAAAGCTACAAAATTTACGCTGTAAACAAAAACCGGGACATTTTTTATGGCTTTCCGTTTTTTATAGTTATTACATTTAATTCAACGTCTTTTACCATTAGTTTATCTGTAACTAATACAACTATCCAGGACTGGCCACCAATAGTTGCATCGTTTAATGTTATTTCGACTTTTAACACATACCCGTTTCCTTTAAAAAGGAGCATTTTATACAAATAATCTATTCCACCTGCTGTTACCCCACCTGTCAACAGCAATGTACTTTTAGAAAAGTCTATTTTGGGAAAAGTTCCTTCCGTACAGGTAATATATTTTTCTAATTCTGCATTGCTGTTAATCACACTAACTTTTCCATTGTAACCAAGATTGCGCCACTGACAAAATGTTTTTGTCAAAGAATATTCCGTAAAGAGAATTTCTATAGGTTTTTCCTCCTTTCCGCAGGAAGAAAACGTTTTTGCAAGAAGCAGCAATATGGCTGCAAATTTTAATATTTTTTCATACTTTTTTATTTTAATTGTTAGTAATTTTGAATTTTGGTTAAGACGGTTTATAATAAAGATGCAAAAAGAGGGAAAAACGCTGCATTTACTTTACAAAACCAGCCAAAAAATAACAAAATGTCTTGGATTTCCAAAAAAAAGTTGCATGGGTTGATTGAATCTGCCAGCACACTAAATTTTTCATATATTTGTATAAAATAATTAAAAAAATACAATGAAAAAAATTTACCTCTTTATTACCTTGTCATTGCTCGCTATGGCGCAGCCATTGCACGCCGACGAAGGCATGTGGCTTTTGCCGCTCATCGAAAAATTGAATCATGCCGTCATGCAAAAACAGGGATTGGCATTGCCGACAGAAGCTATTTACAGCATCAACCAGTCGAGTTTGAAAGATGCGGTGGTGATTTTCGGCGGCGGCTGTACCGGGGAAATTATTTCGTCCGAAGGGTTGTTGCTTACCAACCACCATTGCGGTTACAGCGCTATCCGGGAACACAGCAGCGTAGAACAGGATTACCTGAAAGACGGTTTCTGGGCGATGACCCGCGCCAACGAGCTTCCGACGCCCGGTTTGGCAGTAGCGTTTTTAGACCGGATCGAAGATGTGAGCAATAAAATCTTACCGGAATTGGACGGTATTACCGACGAAAAACAACGCAGCGCAAAAGTAAGCGAACTCTCAAAAGCCTTGCGGGACACGGTAACAAAAGGACAAAAGCATATCCGCGCCACCGTGTCGCCGATGTTCGATGGCAATGCCTATTATTTATTTACCTACAAAGTATATGAAGACGTGCGGTTGGTGGGCGCGCCGCCGTCGTCTATCGGCAGCTTCGGCGATGATACCGACAACTGGATGTGGCCGCGCCATACGGGCGATTTCTCGCTCTTCCGCGTGTATACCGGAAAGGACGGGAATCCTGCCGGATATGCCGCCGATAATATCCCGCTGAAACCAAAACGCTACCTCAACGTGTCGATTGCCGGCTTTAAAGAGGGCGACTATGCCATGATTCTGGGCTATCCGGGAAATACCGACCGCTACATGACCTCGTGGGAAGTGCGCGAACGGATGGACATTGAGAATGCCATACGCATTCATGTGCGCGGCATCCGGCAGGAAATCCTGTTGGAAGACATGCTTGCCGACCCGAAAGTAAAAATTCAATATGCCTCCAAATATGCCGGCTCAGCCAATTACTGGAAAAATTCCATTGGCATGAATGAAGCCCTGAAACGCTTGAAGGTCGTGGAAAAGAAAGAAGCTATAGAAAAACAATTTGCCGGATTTGCCGCTGCAAGCGGTAATGAAAATTATAAAACCGCACTCGGCGACATCCGGCAGGCAATTGAAGGATGTGAAAGCGATTACCGTATTTTACGTTATTACCACGAAATTTTCCCCAATATAGAAATTCAACGAATGGCCGGCTGGGCGCTTGGCTACCTGAGGGCTTTGCAAGACACGAGTAAAACGGCGATAGCGAATGCCAAAGCGGCATTATTGAAAGATGCGGAAGATTTTTACAAGGACTATAATGCGCCTACCGATATGAAGGTGGCAAAAGCGTTGCTAAAAGTTTTCACAGAAAAAATAGCTAAGGCTGACTGGCCGAAAGTCTTGATAGACGTGGAAAAGAAGTATAAAGGAAATTTTAATAAATATGTAGACGATTTGTTTGCAAAATCTGTTTTTGCAAGTTTCGACAAGCTGAAAGCGTTTACCGAAAAACCTTCTGTCAGGCAATTGCAAAAAGACCCGGCAATACAACTAACCACTTCAAGGCAAGCAAAAGTCAATAATCTGGGCGCAGCCATACAGGTGTATAGCCCGCAACTGGCAAGGGGTCGCCGGAATTTTATGGCAGGCCTGATGGAAATGCAACCCGACAAGGTATTTTATCCCAACGCCAATTTCAGTACGCGCCTGACGTATGGAAATATTTTAAGTTACAGCCCGAAAGACGCCGTGCATTACAACTACTACACCACGCTGGAAGGCGTGATGGAAAAGGAAGACCCGGATAACTGGGAATTTGTGGTGCCGGAAAAACTAAAACAGTTGTACCTTGCGAAAGACTACGGTCGCTACGCTTTGCCAAACGGCGAACTGCCGGTATGTTTCCTTTCCAATAACGACATCACCGGCGGCAATTCGGGCAGCCCGGTATTGAACGGGCGCGGCGAACTTATCGGCGCGGCTTTCGACGGCAACTGGGAAGCCCTGAGCGGCGACGTCGCCTTCGAGCCAGATTTGCAGCGCACCATTAGCGTGGATATTCGCTACGTGCTGTTCATCATCGAAAAATACGCCGGCGCTACGCATCTTATCAATGAAATGACAATCGTGCAATAAACGTTATCAACAGGGAAAATACAGGAAATAAAAAATGGGCTGGAGCAGCCCATTTTTTATTTCCTGTTTTCAACGCCGCTGCCTCACCGCTTCAAACAGCACGACGGCTGTAGCAGCCGACACATTGAGCGAAGCAATATCGCCCTGCAATGGAATACGAACGGCGGCGTCAACAAGTTTCAGCACTGATGCGGAAACGCCGGTATCTTCTGCGCCCACGACAATAGCCGACGGTTTCCTGAAATCAGCGGAATATAATACCTGCGCAGCTTTTTCGGTCGCGGCGATTACCTGCAGCCCGCAATCTTTCAAATAATAAATCGCCTCGCGCAGATTGGATGTGCGGCATACAGGAATACGCGCCAGCGCGCCCGCCGATGTTTTAATGGCTTCGGCGTTTATGGGGGCGGCGCCTTTGGAAGGAATAATGATTAACTGCACGCCGGCGCACGCTGCCGAACGGGCAATGCCGCCGAAGTTACGGACGTCCGTCACACCGTCGAGCAACAGCACCAGCGGGGGAGCATCGTGCAGCTGCATGCCGGACAACGCCGTTTCCATATCGACATATTCAATCAACGGCGCGAAAGCCACTACCCCCTGGTGGGCAACGGAAGTAAGGCTATTAAGTTTTGCCGCCGGAACAAATTGCACCGGTATTTTTTTCTCCGCCAGTAATGATTGCAGTTCGCGGAATAACCCGCCTTCCAACCCATTCCTGAACAATACGCGTTCCAGGACGCGCCCCGCCTTTACCGCTTCCAGCACAGGACGCAAGCCCGCCATTATATTTTCGTTCGCTCCATTCATAGTATTTCTTTTTCCCGCAAAGGTACGAAATTTAACCAAAAGGGCTGCCAGCATGCCGCCCCAAACGACGCTGTGAAGCCGGACAGGGCGCACGGCAAAATGCAAAATTTAATGCGTTGCCCCTGACAGGATAAAAATTTTTTTTGTGTTCTATAAAAAAAACAGTACCTTTGCACTCCCATAAAAATATGGATAACAAAATAAATTATTAACTACAAAAATCAATTGCAAATTATGGCAGCGTATCTAAACTCCGACAAGAAGCAAGAGATTTTCGGACAGTACGGGAAGTCTAATACCGACACCGGTTCTCCCGAGAGCCAGATAGCGTTATTTTCCTACCGTATCAATCACCTTACCGGACACCTGAAGGGCAATAAAAAGGATTACAATACCCAACGCGCCCTCCTTAAATTAGTCGGTAAACGTCGCCGCCTGCTGGATTACCTCAAGGCAAACGACATTGAGCGATACAGGGAAATAATCAAGGCTCTAAACCTTCGAAAATAAATGCGGCAAAAAGGCAATCCGGGCAAATTGCCTTTTTGCTTTTTACCGGCGTTCCAAAAAACTCTCCGGGGAGCGCATGTAGATGATGAAGTATAAATCAAAACTGCTCACTGGGAGCAGCGGGGAGTAGCAGAAAAAAATATGAATATTGTAAAAAAGACCATCGAACTAAGTGATGGCAGAATGATTGAGATTGAAACCGGGAAACTGGCAAAACAAGCCGACGGTTCAGTTGTAGTGAAAATGGGCAACACCATGTTGCTGGCAGCGGTAACTTGCGCAAAAGAGGCGAAAGAAGACGTGGACTTCATGCCATTGCAAGTGGAGTACAAAGAAAAGTATGCGGCGGCAGGCCGTTATCCGGGCGGGTTTATGAAACGTGAAGGACGCGCCAGTGATTACGAAATTTTAGTAGCGCGTCTTATCGACCGTGCGCTGCGCCCCCTGTTCCCGGAGGATTTCCACGCAGAAGTATACGTGGTCGTCAACCTTATTTCGGCTGATAAAGATATTATGCCGGACGCCCTCGCAGGATTAGCCGCTTCGGCAGCCCTTTCCGTGAGCGATATTCCGTTTGGCGGACCTATTTCCGAAGTACGCGTGGCGCGCGTCAACGGCGAGTTGAAAATAAACCCGAATTATTCGGAAGTGGAACATGCCGACATTGACGTCATCGTCGCCGCTACCTGCGACAACATTATGATGGTAGAAGGCGAAATGAAAGAAGTAAGCGAACATGACATGCTCGAAGCTATTAAATTTGCACACGCCGAAATCAAGAAACACTGCGCCGTGCAAATGGAATTGAGCAAAGAAACAGGCAAAGAACAAAAACGAACCTATTGCCACGAAACCAACGACGAAGAATTACGCGCTGCCGTGCGGCATTTCTGTTATGACAAATGCTATGCCATTGCCAAATCGAATACGGCAAAACATGAACGCAGCGACGCTTTCGACGCATTGAAAGAACAGTTCATCGAAACCATTCCCGAAGAAGAACGCGAAGAAAAGCAAGCAATGATAGACCGCTACTACCATGCGATAGAAAAAGAAGCCATGCGGAACATGATTTTGGATGAAGGCATTCGGCTGGATGGCCGCAATACTGCGCAAATCCGTCCGATATGGTGCGAAGTGGATTACCTGCCGGCAGCGCACGGTTCGGCTGTCTTTACCCGCGGCGAAACGCAATCGCTGACTACCGTAACGCTGGGTACCAAACTTGACCAAAAGGCAGTGGACGACGTGCTGGTGCAGGATACGCAACAATTTGTATTGCACTATAACTTCCCGCCTTTCTCTACCGGCGAAGCCAGACCCATGCGCGGAACCAGCCGGCGCGAAGTGGGGCATGGAAACCTTGCATGGCGGGCGTTGAAACCAATGGTACCCATAGACGAAGAAAACCCCTATGCCGTGCGCGTGGTGTCCGATATTTTGGAATCGAACGGCTCGTCGTCTATGGCGACGGTATGCGCAGGCACGCTGGCGCTCATGGACGCCGGCATACAACTCAAGAAACCGGTATCGGGTATTGCCATGGGATTGATTACCGACAGCAAAACGAAAAAATACGCCGTGCTGTCCGACATTCTCGGCGACGAAGACCATCTTGGCGATATGGACTTCAAAGTAACCGGCACCAAAGACGGCATCACCGCCACGCAAATGGACATCAAGGTAGACGGGCTGCCCTATGAAGTGCTGGAACAGGCGTTGGAACAAGCCCGGCAAGGTCGCTTGCACATCATGGGCGAAATGCTGAAAACCCTCAGCGCACCGCGTCCCGAATTTAAGCCGCATGTGCCGCGTATCGAACAAATCATTATTCCGAAAGACTTTATCGGCGCTGTTATCGGCACCGGCGGAAAGGTGATACAGGAAATCCAGAAAGTAACCAATACCACTATCACCATCACCGAAGAAGGCGAAAACGGTATTGTGGAAATATTCGGCACCTCGAAAGAAGGCATTGACGCCGCTTTGAACTGGATAAAAGGAATTACGACCATTCCCGAAGTCGGCGCGGTATATACCGGAAAAGTAACTTCTATCTTGGAATTTGGCGCATTTGTCGAAATACTTCCCGGCAAGGAAGGGTTGCTGCACATCTCGGAAATGGCGTGGAAAAAGACCGCCAAAGTGGAAGACCTCGTGCATACCGGCGATGAAGTAACCGTAAAATTACTGGAAGTGGACGAGCGCACCGGGAAACTGCGCCTTTCTATCCGCGCATTGCAGGAAAAGCCCGAAGGCTATGTAGAGCCGGAACGCCGGCAACGACCCTCCGGCAACCGCGACCGCGACCGCCGCGGAGGAGGACACGGCTCCCGCGACAGAAGAAGATAGGCTAATTTAGTTGAAAATGGCGTTTGCCGGATAAGCGAAGCATGGCGGCAGGCGCAACAACGCGACAAAACATCTAAAAAAAAACAGTGCAATGCAGCACTGTTTTTTTTAGATGCTTTTAGATGGATATGGAATGTCTAATTGTTTACAAATAAGCCTGCAGAGGTCATTATCAAGTTCCGCATGACGAGGTAAAACCGTTCGTTTGCCATTAAGGTGGTTCATGTATTTATCATGCCTAGTGCCGTGTTTAACAAAACCGCAACTCCGGCTGTTCAGGTATTGTATGAATTGTGTTCTTTTCATGCAAAAACCAATTCTTCTTCCTCTATCATTTCGCCGCAGGGCTGATAGGTTTCACGGAGGTCTTCCAGATACATTTCCAGCGCATCAACAATATTTTCTTTAAGCTCGGCAAGGCTTGTTCCTTGTGTAAACACTGCCGGAAATTCTTTTAACTGACCGATTAAAAAACCGTTTTGACCTTTTTTCACTACTAATGTATATTTCATAACCCTTATTTTTTGCAAAGATACGAAAAAGTAAAGAATGAAGCGTTAGTTGAAAGTTGAAAATGGCGGGCGCCGGAACATCAATTCCTAATTTCCTTTGCGGGCGGGCTTTGAATTGGTTATTTTAGAGATTCCGGACTACTGCACGCACCGGACACGATGAGTTCGCATAATAAGCAGCAGACGATTAGTGGGAAGCCTGATGGCACCCATTCGCAAATATGAAGACCGGCAATTATACGCTTAATTATTGTCATATATTTTTCACCGGGGGTTATTTTTTCGTTTTTTATTCGGCAGTAGCAGCAGGCGGGGCAACAACTTTTCTTCCTCCCCAGGCAAAACGCAGGGCAACGAAATGCGAGGAGCCGGCATGATAACCGGAACCGGCATCCTGCGAAAACTGATACCGCAGCGACAGTTTCTTTGTGATGGCTGCACCCATGGACAATTGCAGTTGTGCAGGAAAAGCCCATCCTGCTCCCAGTTCTACCCGCCGGTTGTAATCGGCGTTCAGCATAAACTCGTAGCCCGGTTGAGTTGTTCCCGATAATTGCAACAATGCCGCCGGTGATAAACTTATTTTGTGCGTAATATCGAAGCGGTAGCCGCCGGTGAAGTAGTACTGCAAGCGTGCAAAGGCAAAGTCGTTACCCAGCTTATTATCTTTGATGTCGTTGGCAAGCAATTGCGGGATGGACACGCCGGCATAGAATTTTTCGCCGGAGTAGTACATGCCAAAGCCGGTATTAAAACCGAACTGGCTGTCCAATGGTTTGGCAAATACAGGGTCATTCGTATCGTATACGTCGGTTACACGGTTTTCGTACATCATCAGCGCCGACAGGCTTAAACCGAAAGACAGGAAGTTATTTTTAAGCTGTATCCGGTACGCATAGACTGCTCCTGCTTGCAGGTGGTTGGTTACGCCATAAGCGTCGTTGTGTACCCAGGCGCCCAGACCGCCGTTCCGTGCGAGGGGCGCCTGGTATTGCAATAACTCCGACAGCGGTGCGCCTTCGATACCTGTCCATTGTTTATATACGCCGAGCGAAAGCTGGTTTTGCATGGAGGCGCCCACTGTTGCCGGATTGAG
>JAITKG010000098.1 GCA_031278495.1 Prevotellaceae bacterium
ACAACCGCAAGTATTCGGCACTTCATCCCGAGCAGATGGCTGCGTTACTGAGACCGATACCGTTTTGCTGTCTGTTGAAGTACAGCCGGTCGAAGAACGAACTTTTAATGTGTAGGTAGTACTTGTTGTCGGATACACTGTTTTAGTGTTTGCCGTTTGCCATGTACTACCGTTATCAAAACTATAGGAAGCTGCAACGCTTGCAAGCATTGCAAAAAGAAAGAGAATTTTTTTCTTATCTCAGTTGCATTTACTATTTGAATTTACGCAAGAGCCCGCAGGTTAAACTAAATTACACAGGGAAAACCTGTGTAACCTGTCCTGACCGGTACTTAAATCCGTAAACCGGAAAATTCACTCTTCCGTTTCGTACTTTTCAAATGTTTTCACGATATGTTTTACCAACGGATGCCGGACGATATCGCGTTGGTCGAACAGTACAAAACCAATGCCCTTGACCGGTTGCAGCCACTGCATCACGCGCTGCAAGCCCGAATCGGCACGGCGCGGCAAGTCAATTTGCGTAATGTCGCCGGTAACAATAAACTTGGCGTTATTGCCCATACGGGTGAGGAACATTTTTAATTGTCCGGTAGTGGTGTTCTGCGCTTCGTCCAAAATGACAAAGGCATTGTCAAGCGTGCGTCCGCGCATATAAGCCAGCGGCGCAATCTGCACCGTCCCTTCTTCCATGTATTTTTCCAGTTTGCGTGCGGGAATCATGTCGTTTAGCGCATCGTACAAGGGTTGCAGGTAGGGGTCTAATTTTTCTTTCATGTCGCCCGGCAGGAAGCCCAGCCGTTCGCCCGCTTCTACCGCAGGGCGCGTCAGGACAATCCGTTTAATTTCTTTGTTCTTCAAGGCGCGGACAGCTAATGCAATTGCCGTGTAGGTTTTTCCCGACCCCGCAGGACCTGTGGCAAACAGGAGGTCGTTCTTTTCATAGAGGGTTACTAATTTTTTCTGATTGGCAGTGCGGGCGCGCACTACGCGACCGTCAGCGCCGTATACAATCACATCGGCAGACGTAGCTGTTGCGTCCAGCAGTTTGCCGCCAGCCAACTGTTCCACGTCTTCAACAGTAAGGCGTCCTTTGTGCGCGTGGTAATCGACTAACTGCAATAATTTGTTTTCAAAATCGTCCATTTCGCTGTCTTTGCCGAATACCTTTATTTCATTGCCGCGCGCTACGATTTTTAAGGTAGGAAATTGCGCCGCCAACCGGTCATACAGCACATTGTTTACGCCATATAACTCTACCGGCTCAATGCCTTCCAGAATGATTATTTTTTCGCACAAGCCCCCTGCATGCTCCTCCGGAGGGCGGTGCGACGTGCGGCGTGTTGCTTTTTTTTTCATGGCATACTCGTTGTTCGATTAGGGAAGGGCTTCCGGGAAACCGCTGTTTTCTTTATTATATAAATCCCGCATGTTTTTTGCAAAATCATTCATCTTAAGAAAATCGGCTTCGTTTGCAAAAAATGCCGGCTTGTTTTCCAATTCGCCGACCGGCGCCACATAAAACCGGCGTTGCTTTCCGGTAACCGGTTTATAAGTCCACACCAATTGGTAACTGCATTCGCCGATGGTTAGTCCATGACCGTCTTTTAGTAACTGGATATGCGCGATGGCGCCGCCGTCGGTATTTTTCGCCGATTGGTTCGATATGAAATTCCCCAGTGAATACACTACCACGCTTTGTGTTGTGCTGTCGGCATTGTAGCGGCGTTCCATGCGTTGCAACACATGCGGGTGCGAACCGACGACCAGCCGCACGCCGTGCCGGATGAAAAAATCCGCCAATGTTTTTTGCCGCTCATTGGGTTGCTGTTGGTATTCCTCGCCCCAATGTACGAAAGCAATAACCACATCGGGCGACTGCGCTTTTGCAGCCACAATATCGGCGGCTATCTGCGCCGTGTCTATAAGGTTCACAATAGCCGGCGGCGGCGCTGGAATACCGTTCGTGCCATAAGTGTAACTGAGGATAGCCAGCCGGAAATTATTTTTTTCTATTACCAGCGGGTATAAGCTGTCGCGCTCTGCCGGTGAACGGAACGTGCCGGTATGCCCTATTCCCAAATCGTCCAGAACGCGGATAGTGCGGCGGATACCTCTTTCCCCTTTGTCGCATGAATGATTATTGGCAGTAATCAACACGTCGAAACCGGCATTGCCCAAAGCTTTCGCCAGTTCATCGGGTGCGCTGAATTGCGGATAGCCGGAATAAGGTTTGCCCGCCAATGTTACCTCCAAGTTAGCTATAGCCACGCCGGCAGCGGAAATCCGGTCTTTCAGCATGGAAAAGCATTCATCGTATTCGTAAGTACCGCCGCGTTGCGCCGCATTTATTTGCGATTGGTGCTGCATCACATCACCGGCAAACAGCAACGACAAGGTATCTTGTGCATAACTGCTGCAAGCGGCAAACAATATAACCAGTAACCATGAAATTCTCATTCGGCGTAAGGAATTACCGTAATATTACTTTCATTCAAACGTATTTTCAGGAAATTTCCTAATTGCTGCAATTCCTCCGGCGCAGGCGTTCCAAGCCATTGCACCACCGCCACTAATTGCCGTACGTTTTCCCCCGACGCCACTTCGATTTGTACGCCCGTAGAGAGGGTAATTTTTTGCAGCGCAGGATAGGCTACTGCCAGTTCGCGCGCTACTTGCGCATACGGAATGTTTTCCGTTTTCAATCCGGCTAATTCTTTTTCCAGTTGGGCAATCCGTTCCTCTTTACTTTTCACGGCAGCTTCCGACCGTTCGTAAATGTTTTGCAGCAGTTCGGTTGCCGGCGTGTTGTCCGATGCGAACGATAAGGATTGCGTAATACTTAATTTTGTTTTTTTAAGCCCTATTTCCTGCATACGTTCTTTGACGCGCCCTATCTGGAAAGCAGTCAATGGTTGCCCGATAGTAGAGATTTTCAATTCGGCGGAATCCATTACATGGTAAATTTTCTCTACATCCATGAACTTTGTATTTTCAAAAGCCGAAGAATATTCTTTTACCAGCTTTTCTACCGCATAGTCAAAGCGGTTTTCACGAATAACCATCCAGGCCATGATAACACTCGGGATAAGCGTAATGGTCGAAAATATAATAATGATGCGGTTTACATGCCGTTGTTTTTCCGGGTCGTTGAATTTCACGACCGGGAATTTCATATAGCGCGCCATCAGGAATGTAGCCAGCGCAATGAGGAACGAGTTGATGAAGAATAAATAAAAAGCGCCGATAAAATATCCCCACTGGGCATTTGCCAATCCGTACCCCGCAGTACATAAGGGCGGCATCAATGCCGTAGCAATGGCGACGCCGGCAATCACCGTTCCTTTTTCTTTACGCGCACTTTCTACAATGCCCGCCAGCCCGCCGAACAAAGCAATGAATACGTCAAAAATGGTAGGCCGCGTACGCGCCAGCAATTCCGTAGGCTCTTCCAAATGCAAGGGGCTGATGAAAAAATACGTAAACGACGCCAGTAAACTAATAGCGACCATTACCAACAAATTTTTCAACGAGCCTTGCAGCAATTTGGAATCATTGATGGCGATGGACATTCCAACGCCCATGATAGGTCCCATTAAAGGAGATATCAACATGGCGCCAATGATAACGGGAATAGAATTTACGTTCAACCCAACAGACGCTACGATAATCGCAAACGCTAAAATCCATACATTAGGACCGCGAAAATCAACATTTTGTTTGATGGAAGCTATCGTCGCCATCACATCAATATGATCAGTAAGGTTGGTGATAATTCGTATTTTTGTTAAAAACCGGCGCATGAGATATTGTTATTTTTCCGTGAAGATACTAATTTTTTTCAAAATATTTTCGTGTTTTTTAAAAAATGTGTATATTTGACAATTATAATATCATACTTTTTATGAAAAAAATACTTTATATCGCATTGCCGGCCGCAATGTTAATCAGTTTGAACAGTTGTGACTGGTTCAACACAACTTTTCTTGGGAAACCATCCAAAGCAGAATTGGCCAAAAAAGCGCAGCGGGACAAAGCGCGCCAGGACAGCATAGCGCAAGTACAACTACAATTGGCTCAAGAGGCTGAACAATTGGCGCTGGAGCAACGGCAAGCGGAAGAAGAAGCTGCACGGTTCGCTGCAGAAAGCAAACGTTACCATGTAGTAGTGGGTTGTTTCAGGGTATCTTCGAATGCCGACCGTATGCTGAACCTGTTGCAAAGCAAAGGTTACAATCCGAAAATGATGCGTTTCAGGAATGGCTTTGCTTGTATATCTGCCGCCTCGTTCGACAATATACATACGGCATACAACGAAATGAACAGCATCATCAGGTCATCGGACTTTGCCCCTGAAGATACGTGGGTATACGACACCACTTTTAACCTGCATGAATAATTGCTGAACCCGTTGGGGTTATTGGATTTGATAACTACCCAACCAATACTTTCAGGGTATTGGTTGGGTGGTTATTTCATATAATTTCGGCCAGTTTTTCCCGGTTACATATATCTTCGAGGTGGCGGTATCGTAGGCAATACCGTTGAGCACATCGGTATTCCTCGTCCGCAGGGATGCAGGCAATAAATTATTCAGGAAAATAATCCCGTTTACCTTGCCGCTCGCCGGGTCAATACGGACAATGTGGTTTTCCGTATATACATTCGCCCAAATTTCGCCATTGATATATTCCAGTTCATTCAACATAGGCAATGCGCTGCCTTTGCAGGTAACGTTGAGCGAACGCACTTCCGCGAAATTCTCGGGATCTATAAAACGCAATACCGGCGAACCGTTGCTCATGATTAAATGCGTCCCATCCGTTGTCAATCCCCAGCCTTCGCCGGGATAATGAAATTCGCCGGTTTGTTTTAACGATAAATCATATACAAAAACGGTTTGTTCCATATATGTTAGCCAATAAATTTTATTATTCAATATGCACGAACCTTCGCCAAAATAATGCTTCGATAATGGCGTCATATTTAATACCCGCCCGGTTTTCAAATCTGTTTTCCGCAAGCTTGATCGCCCATATTGCCCGGTGCTTTCGTATAATATGCCGCCGTGAATAAATAATCCCTGCGTGTAAGCCTGCGCATCATGCGGATAAACGGCGGCGACCGTATAACTATAATTTTTCACCTGCCCGCTCGAATGTTTGCATCCGGCTATTGCCGATAAAAACAACGCAAGCAATAAACGTATGTGCCCTTTTTTTACTAATTTTGCCATGTGCTTTTATTTTTAATTATACAAAGGTAAAAAATTCCATGATTAAAAATTCAAAACCTTAAAGTTGTTATGAAACGTATAGTGCGCGCAGTACCCAATACCATTACTGCATTAAATTTGTTTACCGGCTGTATCGCCATAGTGTTTGCTTTGCGCGGCTGGACAGACTTTGCGGTGTATTGCATTTTTGCCGCCGCTGTGTTCGACTTTTGCGACGGGTTGAGCGCGCGCTTGCTGAAAGCTTACTCCAACTTGGGAAAACAACTCGACTCGCTTGCGGATATGGTGAGTTTTGGTATCGCGCCGGCAGCGCTTTTGCATAATAAACTAAACATGCTGTTGAGCGATAAAATTACCGGCGGCTTCGATAGCGGCCTGGTTTGGGAATTGTGGACGTTTTTTCCTTTTATCATGGCAGTTTTTTCGGCATTGCGTTTGGCAAAGTTTAATATCGACACCCGGCAAAACAACAGCTTCATTGGTTTGCCAACGCCTGCCAATGCTTTGCTGACAGGCGTTTTGGTGAGTTTATCGGTGCATGGGCACTGGCTTGCCGCGTGGATGGAACAATGGTATTCGATAATCATTCTTTCCATAACGCTTTCGGCGCTGCTGGTGTGCAACCTGCCGATGTTCGCTTTGAAGTTTAAAAACCTGCGCTGGAGCGAAAATAAAATACCGTTTGTTTTTATTTTGCTGTGCTTGTTAATCGTATGCTGCGCCCTGATTTTCCGGCAGGGAATACTGTTTGCCATAGCGGTTATTTTCTTTACCTACATTTTCCTTTCCTTTATACTATCGTTATTCCGTAAAAAATAAATATAAAAAACATGAAATTCATTGCAGAAATCAATGTAATGCCGCTGAAAGCATTGTTAGACCCGCAAGGGAAAGCGGTTACCGGCGTGATGCACAACAACGGTTACACCGAAATTGAGAACGTGCGCATAGGCAAACACCTGACGTTTGAAATAGAAGCGCCTTCTAAAGAGCATGCCGGGCAACGTATCGAAGAGGTATGCAAAAAAATACTGCACAACCCGATTATGGAAGGTTACGAATTTACCGTGAAAGAATAAGCGCGTGCGTTGCATGCGGTTATGTGGCGATTATTGGGGGTTGCATGGCGACATTCCCCGTACTTCACGGCAGGCGGCGCAGGGATTTTCCGTTATGTGCCGGTATTGCTCCGCGCGAAAGGCGCAGGGGCGTTTTTCAACCACGCGTGTAAGCGCGTGGTTGAAAATATATTGCCATACTCTTTTAAATTTCTTAATATTTTTTTAATATTTTATTGTTTTGTTAAAAAAACTTATTACCTTTGCATCCACAAATTGACTATACCAGTCAAAATTTCCATTAAGTTATTTGTTATCAATTCTTGTCAAAAAGGATTAAATTATTCGCCCTTGTGGTATAATTTATTCGTTTATTATTGATTTTCCGGTTAATTCATCTTTCCGGTTAATTTTTTTTTTGTAAAAAAACTACTTTTCATCCCCTTTTTCGTCCGCTCTTAT
>JAITKG010000141.1 GCA_031278495.1 Prevotellaceae bacterium
TGTGTTGTAGTTTACATCCAGCGGCGTAACGGTTACCGCCGCGCTTGCTGCAACGCTTGCAAGCATTGCGAAAAGAAAGAAAATTTTTTTCATAATTGTTTTGTTTAAAGCCCCCCAGCCCCCAAAGGGGGAGCAAGGATGCTTCATGTTATTGTAATTTTTATTCATTGTTTTTGTCGTAAGTTATTTTTAGTTGAATGTTGAAAGTTGCAGGCGCGCCAGCCCAATTCTTAGTTCTTAACTTCTCTGCCGCGCCAGCCTAATTCTTAATTCCCTGTTCCCCCTTCGGGGGTCAGGGGGCTTTTTTCATTAGGATACACGACCACGCCGGAAAACGCCGCCGGTTTATCATTGCCAGTATAGTACACAGGCGCATTTTCCACGCGGGAAACGGTTTGTTTTCGCGTGGCGCAACTTGCCGCCAATAGCAACAAGCACAAGAAAAGAAGAATCTTTTTCATAAAATTTAAATTTTTATTGTTATTATTTTTTGCAGCTTTGGGATTGTTTTAGAGATACCCACAAACACAAACTTTTTCTTATAAAACAATCCCCCGCTGCAAGTTTTTATTCACTGCCAATGATTGCAGAATGTTCTGTTGTACGCAGTCTGCAATTCGTTACTCCAACTTTTACCGTGATTTTTTCTTTATGCCACAAAAAACCAAGAGTGGAAATGGGCGCTGTACTTATAGCTATTTGAGGTTCGCGAAAACCCACAAGGTAAATAAGTATAACAACCCATGCCCACTCTTGGCATGGTTGCTATAACTTATTATTCATGCTTGGCATGAAATTTTCGTGATTTCAGAAATCGCGCAGAATAAAAGTCAAAGCGATATATTTTAATATATCAAATCCAACATGTCAAAGAAACATAATTAACGCCGCAAATATAAAACAATATTTTTTATTTACAAATTTTATTTTGTTTTATTGTTTTTTTTTGCGGCGTTAGCCCAATTAGTCACATTAAATAATTAGCAAAAGCCCCCCAGCCCCCGAAGGAAGCCCCCTAACCCCCAAAGGGGGAACAAGGAGCAGCCCCCCAGCCCAATTAGTCACATTAAATAATTATTCACATTAGCACATTAACCGGCAAATCGGTAAAAAATGCGTACATTTGCAGTGATGAACAATCGTTGGATAGTTGCGGTATATTGTTGTGCCGCTTGCCTGCAAGCGCAGGCGCAGGAATGCCAGACTGCGGGAAATATTATCCGCAGCGTATCGGTCAATGCCAGTGGCGAGCCGGTCATTACATGGGATGCGCCTGACGGGTTGCCCGGTAATGCGACGGGATATATTATTTATGACTATGTCGGCGGCGGGCAATGTACGAATATCATCACTATTGTCGGTTTGACCGAACGCTCCTATACGCATTCGGCGGCAAAGCCGCTGAACGGCAGCCGCGCATATAGCATGGCTGTTCATACCGGTAGCGGAAACAGCGAGGATATTACGCAACAGCATGCCTTCCCCTGGCTGGCGGCGGTATATGACAGTTGCCGCTACCTGCTGGATCTGCTATGGACGCCCTACGAAGGGTGGGAGCAGGTTACGTATAATGTGTACGGCGGCGAACGGGGCGCTGCCCCGAAATTACTGGCGTCGGCAATTGCCGGTTTGCAATACACGCACGCCGATGATATTCCCGACAATGTATCTTATGAAGTATATGTGGAAGCGGTCAATGCCGCCGACCCTGCGGCAAAGAGCATATCCAACCGCGTGGAAGTTTTTACGAAGACCTTGCAGCGTCCGGGCTATTTGACTGTCCGACATCTCCGCTATGCCGGGCGGCAAGTGGCGTTGCAATTTGCAATTGACCCCGCTACCCGCCTCTCTACATTCCATGTGCTGCGCGGCAGGCAGCCCGGCGGGACATATACGCCGGTACATACTTTTTCCGACAAAACGCTTCAAACATGGACGGACAACGACGCCGGTTCCGTATATTATTACCGCCTGTCGGCAGAAAATAATTGCCAGCTGGCGGCTAAGAAAGGCAATATATTAAACAATATGGAGCTGTTGATTACCTCTGGAAACAATGCGTGGTCTTTATCGTGGAATAAATTATTCAATGGGCAGTCCTATTCGTTAGCCCGTCAGGAACCGTCGCCGCAATGGTTGCTCTTGAACGCTGCAGATACGGCGTACACAGACGGGATTGACGTCGCCAATGTCGCGCTGAACTACTGTTACCAACTCGAATCCATTACGGATATTGGCGGGAAAAGCGAAACGGCGGCTTGTGCCGTTTATGAGCCGGAAGTATGGATGCCCAATGCGATAGACCCCAAAAGTACGGCGCAAAACCCGCATACGGGCAGGCAACGTAACCAGTTTGGTCCGGTATTGTTCATCGCCCCTTCGTCCTATACTTACCGGCTGGAAATATACGACCACAATGGCGGCAGGATAGCCGCCGTCGAAAAAAATATCGCCGATTCGCCGCTCGAAAAATCATGGACGGGCGTCAATGCCTATGGTGATTTTGTGCCGGAAAATATGTACCTTTATCAATTGGAACTGTCTTTTACCAATGGGAAAACCATAAGAAAAACAGGCAACGTAGCAGTAATATATGGGAATTGAGAATGGAAAATGAGAAACAGGAAAACCAGCCAGTGCGGGCAATCAGAAATTAGCAATCAGCAATGAACAATGAAGCGGGCGCAGGCAATCAGAAATTAGCCATCAGCAATGAACAATGAACAACAAACAATGAACAATGAAGCAGGCGAGGGACACTTTCCACTTTCCACTTTCAACTTTCAACTGATACAGCGGGAATTTGACGAACTGTTGGAAGCGTGCAGGAAGCGCATTTCGAGCGAAGAGGAACTGGGCGTGATACGTCAGGCTTTCGATCTGGCGAATGAAGCGCACAAGGGCGCGCGCCGCCGTTCGGGCGAACCGTACATTATCCATCCGTTGTCGGTGGCAAAGATAGTGGTAAACGAAATAGGACTGGGCTACAAATCCGTGAGCGCCGCCCTGCTGCACGATGTGGTGGAAGATACCGACTATACGGTAACCGATATTCAACGCCTGTTCGGTGATAAAATCGCCGAACTGGTCGACGGTCTTACGAAAATCGAAGGCGCATTATCCGGCTCCAACCAGGCGGAAAATTTCAAACGGATTATCTTAACGCTCAACAACGACATCCGCGTTATCCTTATCAAGCTGGCAGACCGCCTGCACAATATGCGCACATTGGACGCCATGCCCGAAAATAAACGTTCGAAAATCACGGGCGAAACCATGTACGTCTATGTGCCGCTGGCATTGCGGTTGGGTCTGTATTCCATAAAAACGGAACTCGAAAACATCTGGCTGAAATTTTCACAACCCGAAGACTACAACAAAATAAAAGCGATGCTTGACGCTACGGATGCGTCGCGCAGCAACTATATCGAACTGTTTACGCAACCGGTCAAAGAAAGTCTGTACCGTCGCGGCGTGTCGTTCGAGCTTATCAGCCGGACGAAATCAGTGTATTCGATATGGCACAAAATGCGCGTGAAAAACATCGGCTTTGATGAAGTGTACGACCTGTTTGCCGTTAGAATCATCTTTGACCCCTGGCCTGATTTGTCGGAACTGGCGCAGTGTTATGAGATACATTCGGTCATCAACAGGATTTATAAAATTATTCCCGGTCGTACCCGCAATTGGGTGAAAACGCCCAAAGCCAACGGCTACGAAGCCTTGCACGAAACTTTCATGGGACCGCAGGGCACGCCGGTGGAAGTGCAAATCCGTTCGCGGCGCATGGACGACATCGCCAAACACGGCGTGGCGGCGCATTGGCGTTATAAAACGCAGGAATCACAGGAAAGCGAATTGGACAAATGGCTGGAACAAATCCGCAGCGTGCTGGGAAACCCGAATATCAATGCGGCGGAGTTCCTTGACCAAATCCACAGCGACTTGATTACTTCCGACATGTACGTCTTCACGCCGAAGGGCGAATCCAAACTGATGCCGAAAGGAGCGACCGTGCTGGATTTTGCATATTACATCCATACCGCCATAGGCAACAAGGCGATTGCCGCCAAAGTCAATCACGAATTGACCGCTATCAACCATGTC
Organism: Prevotellaceae bacterium; assembly: GCA_031278495.1. Lineage (GTDB taxonomy): Bacteria > Bacteroidota > Bacteroidia > Bacteroidales > UBA932 > JAIRKX01. The sequence goes on from JAITKG010000141.1 coordinate 4,108, forward strand.
CTGAAAAGCGGCGATCAGGTGGAAGTTATCACCGCCGAATCGCAACAGCCGCAACGGGAATGGCTGAATATTGTTACCACCGCCAAAGCCAAGACGATCATCACCGATGCGCTGAAAGCCGAAGCCAAAAACCGCGACCGGGACGGGCGTGAAATGATAGAATCGCGGTTGCAAAAATTAGGCATCCAACCGATGTCGCGCGTGTTCAACAAGCTGGCAAAGGGCTACGGGGTAACCAACAAGGAAGAACTCTTCAGCAAAGCCGGCGCGGGATTGATTGACTTTTCCATTTTTGAAAAGATCCTGCGCACCAATACCGAAAAGAAATCCGTCAGTTATTGGGGCTTGAAATTCCCCTTGAGCCTTATCGGTATCGGCGCATCCGGCGATAAGCAAAAAGGCGTCAAAGGGACTGCCGGCGTCGACAAAAACCAGCCCTACCTTTTGCAGGAAAATATTGCCGACAAAACCTTGTCCTATGACATTGCGCCTTGCTGCAAGCCCATTCCCGGCGATGAAATCATCGGCTTTGTGGACGACAACCAGCATGTAACCGTGCATAACAAAAACTGCGAAGAGGCTACGCGCCTTGCCGCCCAACACGGCGACCGCATCATCAAAGCCCAGTGGAGCAAACATACGCAGCAGTCCTTCCTCTCGCGGCTTGAAATACGCGGCTTTGACCGCATCGGCATCCTTAATGAATTAACCAATATTATTACCGGCCGCCTCTCTGTGAATATCCGCAAACTGTTTATCGAAAGCCATGACGGCATCTTTGAAGGCTACATCGACCTCTATGTGCACAGCAAATCGGACTTGTCCGTGTTGATTGATGAAGTAAAAGGTATCAAAGGCATGGAATCCGTTAAACGCGCCGACAAAACGCCGGATTAACCGTTTGTAGTGGAAAGTGGATGGCAGCGCAGGCTAATGTGACTAATGTGCTAATGTGACTAATTGTTTAATGTGACTAATTGGGCTGGCGCGGTAGCTAATGTGAAGATGTGGAGATGTGAAGATGTGGAGATGTGGCTGGCGCGGCAGCCTCCTAATCACTTATTCACTTAATC
>JAITKG010000133.1 GCA_031278495.1 Prevotellaceae bacterium
GAAAATGTTTCTCGGAAGACGGAAAATGTTTCCCGGAAGACGGAAAATGTTTCCCGGAAGACGGAAAATGTTTCCCGGAAGACGGAAAATGTTTCCCGGAAGACAGAAAATGATTCCCGGAAGACAGAAAATGAGTCCCGGAAGACGGAAAATGTTTCTGGACATACCCAGAATGATTTTGGACATACCCAAAATGTTTCTAAACAGACTTAGAATGTTTCTGAATATGTTCGGAAAGTTCCCCAGCGTTATGATTTGTTCTTTTTACATTCCTGCTGTCTATTTAGCTGCCTGCGCAGCCCAATTCTTAGTTCTTAACTCTTAGTTCTTAACTCCTTTGCCGCGCCAGCCCAATCTGTAAATCCGTAAATCTGTAAATCTGTAAATCCTGAAATTCCCATGAGTGTAAAAAATCTTTTGTACTTTTGTGAAAAATAAAAACAGGTATGAACAGTATTTTAGGTATGGGCAATGCCCTGGTAGATATTTTGGTTACGCTGGATAATGAAGAATTGTTAAAGCAATTCCACCTTCCCAAAGGCAGCATGCAGCACGTCGATAGCGCCGCCAGCGCGGAATTGTGGGACGCGATACGTTCGCTTGATGTACGGGTGGTGGCAGGCGGTTCGGCTTCCAATACCTTGACGGGCATTGCCGCTTTGGGATTGCCCGCAACATTTATCGGGAAAACCGGCGGCGACGAGTTGGGGCGGCTTTTTGCCGGCGACCAGGCATTGCACGGCGTAACCTCGCGCCTGCTCCCAAGCCAAGCGCCCACAGGACGCTGCACGGTATTCATCACGCCCGACGCCGAGCGTACTATGGCTACTTTCCTGGGCGCGGCAATTGAACTGTCGCCCGAAGATATTCAACCTTCCATGTTTGCCGGTTATACTTATTTTCATATAGAGGGCTATCTGGTGCAAAACCATGCGTTGCTACAGCGCGCAGTGGAGCTTGCCAAAGAGCAAAACCTCACGGTGTCGCTGGATTTGGCGAGTTACAACGTGGTGGAAGCAAACAAACAGTTTTTAGCGGACGTCATCGAACGGCAGGTGGATATTGTATTTGCCAATGAAGCCGAAGCCGAAGCCTTCACCGGATACAAGCCGGCGGAAGCCTTACGGGAATTGAGTAAACATTGCCGCATCGCCGTAGTCAAGATGGGCAGCGACGGTTCGTTGGTGCGCAGCGGCGAGGAAGAATATATCCAGTCCGCTTACCCTGCCAACGCCATAGACGCCACCGGCGCCGGCGACCTGTATGCAGCCGGTTTCCTGTATGCCCATGCTTGCGGGCAGCCCTTACGGCAATGCGGGAAAATTGCGTCGCTGGTAGCGGCAAAAGTTGTTGAAACCATTGGCCCGCGCATCGACCGCACTACATGGGAAACAGTGCGGGAAATAATTATGAATGATGATCTGTGAATCCATTAGCCATATTAGCGCATCTCCATATCATCACATCAGAAATATTTCGTATCTTTGCCAATAAAAAAACCATTGATGAAATTCGATTACAATACCCAACGCCGAAATTTAGTGCTTCCCGAATATGGGCGGCATATCCAAAAAATGATACAATATGTGAACTCTGTACAAGACCGCGAAAAACGCAACGAACAAGTGCGGGCGGTGGTAGCAGTCATGGGCAATTTAAACCCGCACCTGCGCGATATTGTGGACTTCCGCCACAAATTGTGGGATCATGTATACCTCATCGCCGATTTTGATATAGATATTGACTCTCCTTATCCTGTACCGGCTCCGGCGACATTCAAGGAAAAACCGGCGGCGATTCCGTATCCGAATACGCCGGTAAGCAGTATGCACTACGGGCGCAATATTGAAAATATGTTGAACGTCCTTGCCGACGCGTCCGACGGTCCTGAGAAAGAAACTATGGTTGCGGCAATGGCGCATTACATGAAAAAACAGTACCTGACATGGAATAAAGATACGGTCAGCGACGATATTATTTTTAAGGATATAGACACGTTGTCGAAAGGTCGTATCCATGTGAATCCCGCCTTGAAATTGATGAATATACAAAGCAGCAATAACAACCATCCCCACCACCATTCGCAGAATAATAATAACGGGAAAAATAAAAAACATAAGAAGAAAAAGAAATAATTTTTGGGCAGTTGATGAAGCTAACGCATGAACGGTTACACTAACTTCATTAACTTCCCTAATTTCTTTAACTCTCGAACTCCATTAACTCCCCCACTTCTTTAACGCATTCAAAAAAATGTCCACATTTAAAGTATATGGCGGTTGCCGGCTGAAAGGCGAAATTTTACCGCAAGGCGCGAAGAACGAAGCATTGCAGGTATTATGCGCTACGTTGCTTACTCCCGAAAAGGTAACAGTTCGCAATATTCCCGATATTTTGGATGTAAATAACCTGATTGCATTATTGAAGAACATGGGCGTAAGCGTAGAGCGGCTTTCTGCCGGAACGTATGTTTTTCAAGCCGCAGACGTTAATTTGGATTATCTGAAGACTGCCGAATTTCAAGCAAAGGCAGCCGCTTTGCGCGGTTCGGTAATGATCGTTGGACCGTTGCTGGCGCGTTTCGGTTATGGCTATATGCCGCGTCCGGGCGGCGACAGAATCGGCCGCCGCCGGTTAGATACCCACTTTATCGGCTTCCAAAAATTGGGCGCAGTGTTTTCGTATAATGCCGGCGAAAATTTCTACACGGTGGAAGCCGCACACCTCAAAGGAACGTACATGTTGCTTGACGAAGCGTCGGTTACCGGAACGGCGAACATTGTAATGGCGGCAGTAAGGGCGCGCGGCGTGACTACTATCTATAATGCCGCTTGCGAACCTTATGTGCAGCAATTATGCGGCATGTTGAACCGCATGGGGGCGAAGATATCCGGCGTAGGCTCCAACCTGCTTACGATTGAAGGCGTGGACAGCCTTGTCGGCGCCGACCATACGATTTTGCCCGACATGATTGAAGTGGGCAGTTTTATCGGCATGGCAGCTATGACGCGCAGCGAACTGACCATAAAAAACGTATCGTACGAAAATCTTGGGATTATCCCTGCGCAGTTTGCCCGCTTGGGCATAGCGATGCAACAGCGCGGCGGCGATATTTACATTCCTGCACAAGAGCATTACGAAATTGAAACATTCATCGACGGCTCAATAATGACCATTGCCGATGCGCCATGGCCGGGACTTACGCCCGACCTGCTCAGCGTATTCCTCGTGGTGGCGACGCAAGCCAAAGGAACGGCGCTCATTCATCAAAAAATGTTTGAAAGCCGCCTGTTTTTTGTAGATAATTTAATTGACATGGGCGCGCAAATCATCCTCTGCGACCCGCACCGCGCCACTGTTATCGGGCGCGACCATGCTTTTGCATTACGCGCCGCCCGCATGAGCTCGCCTGATATCCGCGCCGGCATCGCATTGCTCATTGCCGCCATGAGCGCCGAAGGCGTTAGCTTCATCCAGCGCATCGACCAGATTGATCGCGGCTACCAGCACATCGACCAACGGCTGAATGCCCTGGGCGCACACATCGAACGCCTCAGCGAATAACCGCCAACCCTTACGGCTATGAACCTTCTTTAAATTTTTAAATCTTGAAATCTTTAAATTTTTAAATCTTGAAATTTTTGAAATAGGGAAATGGCAAAGAAAAAAAATACCCGGAAACAGGTTCAGCCCACAGGTGAACAACATCGGCGCAGTGACAGCATCCGTTTCATTGGCGGCGTGCTGGCGCTTTTGTTTGCATTGTTCACGTTCATCGTTTTGGGTTTGTATATCTTTCGTTGGGGCGCATACCAAAGCGGCGCGCAAACGTCCCCTTTCATCGGGAAACTCGGCTACAGTTGGGCAAATTTATTGATGGGCGAATATTTCGGGTTGGCTTCTTTCGGGATACCCTTCCTGTTAGGCTTATGGAGCTTGCATTTGCTGAAAATGCGCATTGCCTGTTTCTATAAAATAATTTTGGCTACGCTGACCGGTTGTATTTTATTTTCCTTGTTCTTGGGTTTTGTATTCGGGCATTTGATACCCTCGCTGAAAGGCTTGATAGGAAAAGGGCTTGGAGGTATCACCGGCGATATGGTAAGCGGCTGGCTTATTCAAACCATCGGCATTGCCGGCACAGCGTTGCTCCTCCTGTTATTGATTATAACTTGGGGAATATTCATCAGCCCGAAGTTTATACTTTGGTTGAGCAGCCTGTTTCATGTAAAAAAGAAAAGCAAAAAGCCGGGTAAGGAAGCCACGCCTGCCGTTGAACCGTTGCCACCTGTGCCGGCAGATAAGGAATTTGAATTGCCGGAAGGCGATAATAAAGGTTTTGTCATACATCGTCCGGAAAACGATTATCCGGAAAACGCCGGAAATAACAGCAACGAAGAGCCCGCCGGCGAATCCTTTCCGGATGGCGGCGACGGCGGATTTTTTGAGGATGAAAACGAGTTATACGACCCCACCAAAGAACTGTCGCGGTATAAAAGGCCGCCGGTGGATTTGCTCGAAGACCACAAAGGAAAAGGCGCTATGCCTACCGACGAGGAACTGGAACGCAACAAAGATAAAATCGTAACCGTACTCCAGAATTTCAATATCGGCATTGATAAAATTATTGCTACTATCGGTCCGACGGTTACGCTGTATGAAATAGTCCCGAAAGCAGGTATCCGCATCGCTTCTATCAAGCGACTGGAAGACGACATTGCACTTAACTTGGCGGCATTGGGCATCCGTATTATTGCGCCCATTCCCGGAAAAGGGACGGTGGGTATCGAAGTGCCGAATGAACACCCGAATATTGTATCCATGTTGTCGGTGGTGAAATCCGCAAAATTCCAGGAGGCGCAGTATGACTTGCCGGTGGTACTCGGCAAGAAAATCGACAACGACATTTATACATTCGATTTAGCCAAAATGCCGCACTTGTTGGTTGCCGGCGCTACGGGGCAAGGGAAATCCGTTGGGCTGAATGCAATTCTTACTTCGCTGCTTTACCGCAAGCATCCGTCGGAATTAAAGTTGGTGCTGGTAGACCCCAAAAGGGTAGAGTTGTCGTTGTATACAAAACTGGAACGGCATTTTCTGGCGAAGCTGCCCGACAGCGACGACGCTATTATCACCGACACGCAAAAGGTGGTCTATACCCTGAAATCGTTGTGTATTGAGATGGACGAACGGTATCAGTTATTGCAGTCGGCGCAAGTCCGCAACATCAAAGAATACAACGAGCGGTTTGTCAACCGCCGGTTAAACCCGCTGAAAGGACACCGCTATATGCCTTTCATTGTGGTAGTGATTGACGAATTTGCCGATTTGATTATGACCGCCGGCAGGGAAGTGGAAGAACCCATTGCGCGGTTGGCGCAATTGGCAAGGGCTATCGGCATTCATTTGGTCATTGCTACGCAACGCCCCACTACGAATATTATTACCGGGTTGATAAAAGCCAACTTCCCGGCGCGTATTGCTTTCCGCGTCATTTCCGGCATCGATTCACGTACTATCCTCGATACTATCGGCGCCAATCAATTGATTGGACGCGGCGATATGCTGGTATCTACCGGCAATGAAATGATACGTGTGCAGTGCGCATTGGTCGATACGCCCGAAGTGGAACGTATTTGCGATTTTATCGGACAGCAGCAAGGATTTTACGAAGCGTTTCCCTTGCCCGAATATAAAGGCGAAGAGAATAATAGTAATGCAGGAAAAGTAGATTTGAGCAAGCGCGATGAATTGTTTGCAGATGCGGCACGCGTTATAGTACAAAGCCAGCAGGGTTCCACGTCGCTTATCCAGCGTAAACTGGAACTGGGCTACAACCGTGCAGGACGATTGATGGACCAGCTCGAAGCCGCCGGCATCGTAGGACCGCCGGAAGGCAGCAAAGCGCGGCAAGTACTTATTTCCGACTTTGTAACCTTAGACGCAAAACTCACAGCAATGAATAATGAATAACAATGTGTATGAATGATTGTCTACAGCTTTGGCTGGCGGACAGAAACCAGAAATTAAACAAAAATAATTATGAAAACAATTTTTTTCTTTTTCGCTATGGCTGTAAGTATTGCAGGTATTGCCACACAACCGGAGCCGCCCGTGTACTACACCGGCAATGACGATCCCATTGCGATTGCGGTATATGACGTACTGGCAACCATGAATGGCGGACAACCGGCTGCTGACACCCTGCAACCGGCAACCATCGCTGTACCGCTACCGGAGCAGGCAGGGGAAGCGGATACGAACTGCCCGCCATACCGCACCGGAAAGAATGAACCTGCCGGTTCCGGGCGTTTCATCGACAGAGGGGAAAATACAATGAATAATGAACAATGAAAACCGCTGAAAAAACCTGTGGGCAAACAAATCTCCACATCCCCATATTTTCACATCTTCACATCCAAAATGCCTTTTCGCCTTTTCGTATTTTCACATCTTCATATCAAAAATACATCGCATTTTTCCTGATTTTTCTTTATGCAGCGAGCGTTTCGGCACAAAGCACAAAACAGTTGTTGACTGATTTCACAGAAAAAATCAACGGCTACCAAACCATAGAAATGGCGTTTACCCTGACTTTGGATAATCCCGTTAAGGGAATATTGCGCAACTATGAGGGAACATTATTGTGTAACGGCAACAAGTACCGTTTGCTTGCCGATGAGCTGGACGTGTACAGCGACGGGCGAAACAAGTGGATGTGCAACAAAGAAACCGGCGAAGTAATCATTCAATACGTCCCGGACGATGAAACCACAGCGGATATTACCGACCATCCGTTAAAATTCCTCACGCTGTACCAAAAGGATTTTACATACAAACGGAAAACAACCCGGACGGAAAACGGGAAAACGCTTGCCGATATAGTATTTACGCCCAAAAGTAAAAATGCCGCTTACACATCTATTGTATTGACGCTGGAAGAAGCAACGGCGAATCCGTATGCCATAAAATACCTTGCCAAAAACGGCAACTATACGCTACGTATCACGCGCATCACGCCCGATGTAGAAGCTTTTGACGGATACTTCGCCTTTCCGAAACACCGCTATCCCGGTATTGAAATTATCGATTTGCGATGAACTGGATACTTCTTATTGTAGCGGGCTTGTGCGAAGTCGGGTTTACCACTTGTATGGGCAAAGCAAAAGAAACCGCCGGCGTTATTTCCATCTTGTGGTGGAGCGGTTTTTTAGCCAGCCTGTCATTAAGTATGTATTTATTGTACAAAGCCACCCGGACGATTCCGTTAGGCGCAGCCTATGCGGTGTGGACGGGCATTGGCGCTGCCGGCACGGCGGTTATCGGCTTATTATTTTTCAAAGAACCGGTTACTTTCTGGCGGCTCTTTTTCATTTTTACGCTGATTGCGTCGGTGGTGGGCTTGAAATTTGTATCGCACTAAGCGCCTGCTCCAACAAATCCGGCTCGCCTGCCTCCAGCCACCGGATGTCGTCGTAGCGCGACCAGTACGACAGTTGCTTTTTAGCATAGTTGCGCGTGTGTTGCCGGATGAGTTGCACCGCCTTTTCCAACGTTGTTTTGCCGTCCAAATAATCGAACAGCTCCGTATAGCCAACGGTTTTCAACGCCGTTAAATTCCTGTGGGGATAAAGTTTTTCCGCTTCTTCCAGCAGTCCGTCGCCTGTCATGCGCAGCGTGCGGGCATTGATGCGTGCGTATAATTCCTCGCGCGGACGTTGCAATCCGATTTTTATTATCTCAAAAGCCCGTTTTTTCATAACGCCTGTTTTCCATCCGGAATAAGGCTTCCCGGTGGAAAGGCATACTTCCAATGCCCGCATAATACGATGCGGGTTTTTCAAATCAAGGGCATGGTAAGAGGTTGCGTCGAGCTGTTTCAGTTGCAAACGCAAACTCTCGATGCCTTCTGTTTGCAGGCGTTCCGCAAGTATTGTGCGCAATGATGAGTCGGTTTCGGGGAAATTATCCATGCCGTAGCACACCGCGTCAATATACAAACCGGAGCCGCCTACCAGCAACACCGCCGGATGCGAAACAAAAAGCTTTTCCAATAACGCCAAAGCATCCGACTCGTATTTGCCCGCCGAATAATGTTCATGGATGGAATGCGTGCCGATAAAATAATGTGGAACTGTTGCCAACTGTTGTTCGTCCGGCGGTGCGGTGCCTATTTTCATTTCGCGGTATACCTGCCGTGCATCCGCCGACACAATGACGGTGGACAAACGGCGCGCCAGCGACAGGCTAAAGTCTGTTTTTCCAACGCCTGTTGCTCCCAAGACTACTATTAGTTTTAATGTGCTAATGTGGTTAATTTAGTTGAAAGTTGAAAGTTGAAAGTCGGCTGGCGCGCCAGCCAATTCATAATTTATAATTCTTCCGGGTCGTCTTCGTATGCTTCGTTGCTTTGCCGGTCAAGGAACTGCGCGGGAGCGTCGCCTTTTTCGTCTGACGTTCGCGGATAGCTTTTACGCGGCAATTCTTCGCCCGTTTCCACGAAAGACAAGCGCAATGCACGGTTATCGTGCATATCGAATACATACAGCAAAGTTGTTTCCTGTTGCTTTACCAGCTTCTCGATATGGATTTCGTCCATTGAGCCGTCGCCCAAATCGAACAGCCCATATTCTTTCGACGGCTTTCCCTGTGCGCTTTCCACGCGGAATAACACCATTTGGTCAGGCGCAAAATTCAAATCATTTACGATATGCTCATGGAAATCGTACAGGGTATTGAAGCCGCGTAATTCATACTGGCGCATAAACCCTTTCAGGGAATCAACGGTAGCAGTAAACCGGTATATCATGATAGTGTGTTAATGTGACTAATTGTTTAATGTGCTAATTATGCCGGCGTCAGCGTTCATTATTCGTTGCCCGTTAGCCATTTCATTGTATCCACGCCATCGGCATAATCGTGCAATGAAGGACGCTGCGCATGTCCAAAGGTACAAAAATTATCACAATTCATCGCCCTGCCTACTACGCATTGTATTTGCCCGCGCTGCTGCCCAATGGATGCAAGCGCATCGCCGATAGCCGCGTAATAGCGGTAATGCACCACCGCCGGCGGCGCATGCAACGACGCATCTTCGCGCAACAACGCTACCGACACGTCCTGGAAGGGCTTGTTCTCTAAAGTATGCAATGCTTTTTGGTAACGGTAATTATTAGCATAGCCGGCGTGCTGCAATAATGTTTGCCGCGCCGAAAGAACCGCCGCCAACGGTTGCCAGCAGTAGCCCTCAGGCACGTACAGCAGCGATACATTGCGGCAACCCCATCCGAAATAGCCGAATAAATCGTCCGCCAAACCATTTAATTCTTCCCCTGTTTCGTCGCCTCTCAGCACGGCTACGCTCCGCCGGTTACGGCGGATAAGGCTGCGTCCGCCGCCGGAGGCGCGCATTGCAGCGGCTATTGTTTCAAAATAATGCGCCGAATTATCCGAGCCGGTGGCAATGAAAAAGTCCATGCCCTTGACCGGAAGCGTTTCGCTAAATGCAATACGGCTGCGCCATCCGGGATGTATACCGGCTAAAATACCTGCCAGCGCAGGCAACAAAAAAGCGTCCTTGTGCGATAATTTTCCTGTAAAGGAATGCCCCGACGCCAATACGCACAGGAAATCGTGGAATCCCACTAATGGAATATTTCCCGCCATTATTACCCCTGCCTGTTTTGCGCTTTTTGCCACCGGGCAGCCAGCCAGCCATTCTTGCAGGCGTTGCCCGTCCAGCATATCCGACGCTATGGCGGCAAGGGCGTATTTTATATTCTCAACGGTGAACCATGTATTTTCCGCCATGCTTTTTTGCACGGCTTCGCTCAATGCGGGGCAGGTCTTTTCGTCGCGCAGCCATGCTTGCGTTCGTTTGCCGAGTTCCGAAAAATGGGATATGAATGCAGGACGGTTAAAATACATGGGGCTTCTTTGTGGCGGTCATGCGTCGACGTCGGCGACAAGGGTTTTGATGTCGTCTAATTCCACTAATTTATTCACGATAGCATAAATTATCAGCCCCGCTGTGCTGTGGATTTGCAGCTTGGCGGAAATATTCCGGCGGTGCGTAATAACCGTATGCGTAGAAAGGCACAGATTGTCGGCAATTTGTTTATTGGTCATTCCCTTAATGACGCACACAACTACTTCCTTCTCGCGTGCGCTCAGCGATTCGCGGCGTTTTTCTTCTTCGGGGGCATGCACTAATTTTATTATTTTACCGGTGATTTGTTCTTCGCCGTCATAAATCGAGATGACTTCATCGTAGGCTTTGAAAACAGCGCTGTCGATAAAGGAATTTTGCAATGCCACGCATTTTATTTGCGGCGCTTCTTTTTTTATTTGCTGCAATGAGATGGCGCTTAAAAAAACCGGGTTTATAATTAACACATCGGGATTTTGCCAGGCAATCGAACTTTTCAACTGTTCGGGGTCGCTTATCTCAAATACCTTGAGACGGAATGTTTCCAAGCGTTTCAACATCGCCAGCAGCCCGCGCCGGATGACGGCAGACGAGTCCGCCAATGTTATTTTTACTGAAACGTGGCTCATACTTTCATCGCGTTTTTATTTTCCAGCGCCACAATAGCCGGCACAAACAGGTGGTCTTCGATGGCGTTATGCGAAGCCAGGTCGTTTTCGCAATTAAAGATATCGAACAGCACGCTGTTGATTTCGTTGGTGCTTTTTGCCGGATAGTATTTGATGATAATGTTCTTAAATTCCGTGAGCCGCGCCGACACATGGTCGTGCTGCCGGCGGAAAATAGCGATGGTATAATCTTCCCGGCGTTGCCCGGCAAGCAGTGCGCGAACATAGGGGAAAACCGTTTCTTCTTCGTAGGACATGTGTTTGCGGACTTCCGCCACATATTCGTCGAAATAATGCAGGATAGCCTGCGAGAGTTCGTCCTTGCCCTTATGGAGGATGCCTTTCAAGTCGGCGCGTATGGCGGGCAGGCGGAAGTTCAAAAAATAATCATGTGAATTGCGCAGGTACGAAATTAACGATTCCACAGAAAACGCCGCTTTCGCATAATTCGTAGCCCCGTCTTCGTCGAGCAGCATATTGACAATAACAAGGAAAGTGGCTACATCCACATGGTTTTCGAGGCACACTTCCCCAATCGTTTTATCGCCGAAACCAAGCGCAATCCCAAAACGGCTTATCACCAAAAGCATCCGGTAATTCCCGGTTATCAGGCTGCTCATCGTATCGCCGGCATTATATTTCCCAAGTTTATACATAAAGTTTCTATTTACAGGTTTACGGATTTGGCTCACGCCAGCCAATCAGTCACATTAAACAATCAGTCACCTTAGCCTATTGGATACAAAGATACAATTTTATTGTGTAAACAAAACAAAGGTTTTGATTGCTCAAAACCTTCATTCCTTTTAAATCTTTTAAAATGGCTCAATACGGATGCAAAGGTACGCGGTTACTGGCGTCCGTACAATACCTATAACAGGGTATTCTGCGTCCGCCGGATACCTAAAATTTTAAAGCGCGTTTCCCTGTTCCTTCCAGATTCCTGCTTGCCGTGCGCCGTCATTCCGAGCGGAGCGGAGGAA
>JAITKG010000028.1 GCA_031278495.1 Prevotellaceae bacterium
GAAGATGTTGGCGTTGATTTTTTCAGGCAGCTGGAAGCAAATGACATTTTGTTTATTGACTCGTCACATGTAATCCGTCCTCAGGGAGATGTTCTCTTTGAATACTTGGAGCTGCTGCCGACGCTTACCCGAGGCGTAATTGTGCATATTCATGACATTTTTTCTCCGAGGGATTACCTTGCCCACTGGGTTATATCTGAGGTACGGCTTTGGAATGAGCAATACCTGCTGGAGGCATTTTTGAGCTTCAACTCTACATGGAAAATCCTTGGTGCATTGAATTTTTTGCATCACAACCACTACGATTTGCTAAAAGAAAAATGCCCCAAGCTTACGCCGGATACGGAACCCGGCTCTTTTTATATAGTGAAAATGTAAAGATTTCCAGAAGTCAAAAAACAACGCATGTAGTATCAACTATAATTCCTACAAAACATCAATAAAAACATCCCCGCAAACGCTGTTTACGGGGATGCTTACTATTGCTTTGTTTCAGCGGACTACTTCACTTCCTCGAAATCTACATCCTTCACTTCATTGTCTTGGTTGCCTTGTGCGCTGCCGTCACCGGCATTGGCATTTGCGGCAGACTGGGCGAACGGGTCGGCTGCACCGCCAAACGGATTGGCTGCGCCGCCTTGCGCTTGCGTGGCATTGTAGATGTCTTGCGATGCCGCCTGCCAGGCGTCGTTGATTTCTTTCATGGCGGCATCGATAGCGGTTACGTCTTGCGCTTTGTGCGCTTCTTTCAGTTTTGCTAAAGCCGCTTCAATGGCTGTCCGTTTGTCGAGCGGAATTTTGTCGCCAAATTCTTTTAATTGTTTTTCCGTTTGGAAAGCCATGCTGTCGGCGGCATTTATTTTTTCAATGCGTTCGCGTTCGCGCTTGTCGGCTTCTTCGTTGGCTTTGGCTTCATCGCGCATACGTTTGATTTCATCATCCGTCAAGCCCGACGATGCTTCGATACGAATTTTCTGCTCTTTGCCCGTGCCTTTATCTTTCGCTGATACGTTCAGAATACCATTGGCGTCAATGTCGAATGTTACTTCAATTTGCGGTACGCCGCGCGGTGCGGGAGGAATACTGTCCAAATGGAAGCGACCGATGGTTTTATTTTGGTTGGCCATAGGACGTTCGCCTTGCAGGATATGTATTTCTACGGAAGGCTGGTTATCGGCAGCCGTGCTGAAGGTTTCGCTCTTCTTCGTCGGTATTGTCGTATTGGCTTCAATCAGTCTGGTGAACACGCCACCGAGCGTTTCGATACCTAACGACAGCGGCGTTACGTCGAGCAACAGCACGTCTTTCACATCGCCGGCGAGCACGCCGCCTTGAATAGCTGCTCCTACCGCCACCACTTCATCGGGATTGACGCCTTTACTGGGCGTTTTGCCGAATATTTTTTCTACCAGCGCCTGAATGGCGGGAATACGCGTAGAGCCGCCCACTAATATGACCTCGTCAATTTGCGAAGCGTTGTAGCCTGCATCGGCTAAGGCTTTCCGGCAAGGTTCGGAACAACGCTGAATCAACGCGTCGGACAACTGTTCAAATTTGGCGCGGGTCAGCGTTTTTACCAAGTGTTTGGGAATACCGTCCACCGGCATGATGTACGGCAAGTTGATTTCGGTGCTTGCCTGGCTCGACAGTTCGATTTTTGCTTTTTCCGCGCTTTCTTTCAAGCGTTGCAAAGCCATCGGGTCTTTGGACAAATCCAGTCCGCTGTTTTCATTTTTGAATTCCTGTACCAGCCAGTCAATGATTACCTGATCGAAGTCGTCGCCGCCGAGATGGGTGTCGCCATTAGTAGATTTCACTTCAAACACGCCGTCGCCCAAGTCAAGGATAGATATATCGAATGTACCGCCTCCCAAGTCGAACACCGCAACTTTGGAATCCTTGTGCTGCTTGTCGAGACCGTAGGCCAGCGCAGCAGCCGTAGGTTCGTTGATAATACGTTTTACGGTCAGTCCAGCAATTTCGCCGGCTTCTTTCGTTGCCTGGCGTTGCGAGTCGCTGAAATAAGCAGGTACGGTAATCACGGCTTCGGTAACTTCCTGCCCGAGGAAATCTTCGGCGGTCTTTTTCATTTTTTGCAGTACCATCGCCGAAATTTCTTGCGGTGTGTAGGTTCTGTCATTGATTTTCACGCAGGGCGTTTCGCCTTTGCCTTTGACCACTTCATAAGGCACGCGTTTTATTTCGCTCTGCACTTTGTCGAAAGGTTCGCCCATAAAACGTTTTATGGAGAATATCGTTTTCGAGGGATTCGTGATAGCTTGCCGTTTGGCGGGGTCGCCGATTTTGCGTTCGCCGTTATCGGCGAAAGCGACTACCGAAGGGGTGGTGCGTTTCCCTTCGCTGTTGATGATGACTACCGGTTCGTTGCCTTCCATTACGGACACGCAAGAGTTGGTAGTTCCTAAATCTATTCCTATTATTTTTCCCATAATTGTAATTTTTTATAATTTCTTATTTGTTGTTTTGCCGGCTTTATGGGCAATGATTGTGCCAAAACCATTTTCTGACACATTGGCAGGAAAACGTTGTTTGGTTTGCATCCACGCAAGTTATATGCAAGATAAAAATTTTTCATAGCTTTGTAGCCGCATAAATGCAGTAACTAATATTAACCTCAATAATAAAAATCATAAAAACATGTCAGTAGAAGGAAAAAAACGGGTGGTAACGACCCACGCTTTATATGAAATGAAACAGCGCGGCGAGAAAATCGCCATGCTCACGGTGTATGACTACACAATGGCGCGTATTATGGATACGGCGGGCATAGATATTATGCTGGTGGGCGATTCTGCCGCCAATGTAATGGCCGGACATGAAACCACGCTCCCTATTACGCTGGACCAAATGATTTATCATGCGCAAAGCGTGGTGCGCGCCGTGAAGAACCCGATGGTGGTGGTCGATATGCCTTTCGGCACATACCAGGGCAACTCGAAAGAAGCCGTGCACTCGGCTATCCGCCTGATGAAGGAAAGCGAAGCCGACGCCGTGAAGCTTGAAGGCGGCAGGGACGTGCTGGAATCAGTACAGCGTATCCTGTCGGCGGGTATTCCCGTGATGGGGCATCTGGGCTTGACGCCGCAATCGATTTTGAAGTTCGGTACGTATTCCGTCCGCGCCAAAGATGAAGCCGAAGCCGCACAACTGCTCGAAGATGCGCACCTGCTCGAAGATGCAGGCTGTTTCGCGATTGTGCTCGAAAAAATTCCCGCGCAATTGGGAAAGCAGATCACCGAAGAATTAAAAATCCCGCTGATTGGCATCGGCGCCGGACGATTTGTGGACGGGCAAGTGCTGGTAACACACGATATGCTGGGATTGAACCGGGAGTTCTCGCCGCGTTTCCTGCGGCGGTATGCAAACCTGTGCGAGGACATGCAGAAAGCTTTCAAACATTACGTGAAAGATGTTAAATCCGGCGATTTTCCCAATGAAAAAGAGCAGTATTAGCATGGAGAACGGAGAACGGTCAATGGAGAACGGCATCATTCCGAGCGAAGCGAAGCGAAGTCAAGGAATCTGCTTACATACGCACCTGCTTGGTTCCAGCGTCATTCTCTACGAAGACAACCATATTCTTGCTGTAAATAAACGGGCAGGGGAGATTGTGCAGGGCGATAAAACCGGCGATACGCCATTGTGCGAACTGCTGAAGCAATTTATCAAAGAGCGCGACCACAAGCCCGGCAATGTTTTTCTGGGCGTGCCGCACCGGCTTGACCGGCCTGTGAGCGGCGTAACGCTCTTTGCGAAGACCGGCAAGGCTTTGGAACGCCTCAATGAATTGTTCCGTAATGGCGGCGTGCATAAAATTTATTGGGCTATCGTGAAAAATCCCCCTGCCAAAGACAGCGACACATTGACACATTATTTAATCCGCAACGAAAAGCAAAATAAATCCTATGCCTCCGGCATGCCCCGGCAGGGCGCAAAAGAAGCGCGGTTGCGCTACTCGCTCCTTGCCGGCGGCGACAATTATCATTTATTGGAAGTGCAACTGCTTACCGGGCGGCATCATCAAATCCGTTGCCAGTTGGCGGCTGTCGGCTGCCCGGTAAAAGGCGATTTGAAGTATGGCGCGCCGCGTTCCAATCCCGATGGCAGCATTTCGCTGCATGCGCGCAGCGTGGCTTTTGAGCATCCGGTGAAAAAAGAGCCGGTCGTTATTGTCGCGCCGGCGCCTGCGGATGCGTTATGGCAATGGTTTGAACAACGTCTGGGCGGGCTGCCGCAACGTTAATACGTAAAACTGCTGCCGCCGATAAATTCGCGGAGAATGGACGTCGGCGGAATGACCGCTTCGTCGCCGGGCGCAATCATCTCGAAATAGCTGAGGAATTTCAACAGCCGCAAGGCTTCGGCATACGACGGGTCGATGGGGTGGATACGGTGCAGGAGCGGTTCGGCATGTCGCCGCAACACCGGCAATTCAAACAATAAAGCCGAATTAAACATCACATCGGCGTTTTCCTGAAACGGGAAAATATAGCGGTCTTCGCCGTTGCGCACGCTTTGCCACCGTGCAATTGTTTGGCTGGCGGTGTAGCCGCGCGTTTGGGCGTCGCGCACAATTCGCCGGATTAAACGATTGTCAGTCGTCGGGACGCGGTTGTTTTCGTCCATCGAAATAGACGTGAGCGCCGACGCATAGATTTTGAATTTATTTTCGTCCTTCACGCCTTCCGTCAGTGCGGGGTTCAGGGCATGGATGCCTTCCAGCACCAGCAGGTCATTGGGACGCGCTTTCAGCCGCTGTCCGGGAAAATAACGTTTCCCGTCTATAAAATCAAAACGCGGGACAGTGATTTCTTTCCCGTGCAGTAAATCGTCTAATTGTTCGTTGAGGAAATCCAAATCGAGGGCGCCGATAGTTTCAAAATCATAATTTCCGTCGGCGTCGCGGGGCGTTTTATCGCGGTCGACAAAATAATTATCCAGTTCCAGCGCCACCGGGTTTAAGCCCGCCACTTTTGCCTGTATGCCCAGCCGCTTCGACGATGTTGTTTTCCCGCTGCTCGACGGACCGGCAATCAGCACTAATTTTATACGGTCGTGCGCTTTTTGTATTTGTTGCGCCAGCGTGGCATATTCGCGCTCTTGCAGGGCTTCCGCCGTTTGGATGAGGCAGCGCGCCTCGTCTTGCTGGATAATTTTATTGATAGAACCGATACTGTTTGCGCCCAAAATTTCATTCCATTCCTTGTGTTGCCGGAAGATATGGAACAGTTTCGGCTGTTTGGGGCGCGGCTCCAGTTCCAGCGGGTTATTGGCTTGCGGCATGCGCAGCAGGACGCCGCCTTCGTACTTGTCCAGTCCAAAAACTTTCAGGTAGCCGGTTGAATAAAGCAACGGACCGTAGAAAATATCGGGACAGCCGTCCAAATAATAAATAGTAGTATAGAAACGCCCGCGCGTCTTTTGCAGCAACGCTTTTTCAGGTTGCCCGTTTTGCTCGAACAGGACGATGACTTTTTCGGTGGCTTCTTTTACGCGGATAAACGGTATATCTTTTTTCACCAGTTCGCGCATGTGCGCCGCCACCTGTTGCAATGCCGCCTCGCCGGCGGGCTGCCCGTCTTTGGTTATTTCGCCGTATAAACCGCGTGAAATGGAATGTTGAATAGCCAGCCGGTAATCGGGCAACACATCCTGAACGGCTTTCCGGCAAAGGAACGAAAGCGAACGTTGATAAGTCCGCATGCCGTCGGGGTATGAAATATCGACGAAGCGGATATTCATCGCAAAATATATCCTGTACGAAAGGTCTTTCAGCTGGTTGTCCACCAACGCCGCCAGCACGCTGGACGCTAAACGTACCTGCAATTGCTGCGATAATTGATATAAGTTCGTGCCGGGCGGGCATGTATGGTACGACTGGGTATTTTCGCAATAAATTTCTATCGTGTCCATTCTGCTTTGTTTTGAATAGCGAAGCAAAGATAAAGAAAATTTACGGATTGAACGCTCCGCGCGCTCATTCTTCGCGTGCAGCAGCCCAATTAGTCACATTAGCACATTAGCCACATTAGCACATTAACTGCTGCCGCGCCAGCCCAATTCTTAGTTCTTAACTCCGCTGCGCCAGCCACATCTTCACATTTTCACATCTCCACATCTTCACATTAGTTGCCGCGCCAGCCTCAATCCGTAAATCTGTAAATTCCCAAGATGGGCAGTAAAAATAAACAGCAAATTTCTTCAACATTAGGAGAAATAAAAAGACCGTTCACGAATGTGAACGGTCTTTTTATTTGCGTAATTTGTAAAACTCCGCGTAATGCGCATTTTTACATCATGCCGCCCATGCCGCCGCCACCCATAGGCGGAACAGCGGGCGTTTCTTCTTTTTTGTCGACCAGCACACATTCCGTCGTCAGGAGCATGCCGGCGATAGAAGCGGCATTTTCCAGCGCAATGCGCGTTACTTTGGTCGGGTCAATGACGCCGGCTTTGTAGAGGTCTTCGTATTTGTCGGTGCGGGCGTTGTAGCCATAGTCGGCTTTGCCTTCCTTCACCTTTTGTACTACGATGCTGCCTTCCACGCCTGCGTTTTCCACAATCTGGCGCAGGGGTTCTTCAATTGCGCGTTTCACGATGAAGATACCGGTAGTTTCGTCGTCGTTTTCGCCTTTGAGTTTTTCCAATGCGTCAATGGCGCGGATGTAAGCAACGCCACCGCCGGGAACAATTCCTTCTTCCACAGCGGCGCGGGTAGCGCTCAGCGCATCTTCCACGCGGTCTTTCTTTTCTTTCATTTCTACTTCCGTAGCTGCGCCCACGTACAATACTGCTACGCCGCCGGCAAGTTTAGCCAAACGTTCCTGTAATTTTTCGCGGTCGTAGTCGCTGGTGGTGGTTTCGATTTGCTTGCGGATTTGCGCCACGCGGTTGTCGATATTTTTCTTTTCGCCGCCGCCGTTTACGATGGTGGTATTTTCCTTGTCAATCGTTACTTTTTCGGCTTTGCCGAGCATATCCATGCGTGCGCCTTCGAGTTTCAATCCTTTTTCTTCGGAAATCACCATACCGCCGGTGAGGATAGCAATGTCTTCCAGCATTTCTTTGCGGCGGTCGCCAAAGCCCGGGGCTTTCACGGCGGCAATCTTGATAGTGCCGCGCAGGCGGTTTACCACTAATGTTGAAAGCGCTTCGCCGTCCACATCTTCGGCAATGACGAGCAGGGAGCGTCCGCCTTGCGCTACCGGTTCAAGTACCGGCATCAGGTCTTTCATTGTCGAGATTTTCTTGTCGGTAATCAAGATGAGCGGGTTTTCCAGCACGGCTTCCATTTTTTCGCCGTCGGTCATAAAGTAAGCCGAAATATAGCCGCGATCGAACTGCATTCCTTCCACCACTTTTACTTCGGTGTCGGTGCCTTTGGCTTCTTCTACCGTGATGACGCCTTCTTTTTTCACTTTGCCCATAGCTTCGGCAATCAGTTTACCGATGTTGCTGTCATTATTTGCCGAGATGGTAGCAACCTGTTCTATTTTGGTGATGTCGTCGCCTACGGACTGGCTTTGTTTTTTCAAGCTGTCGACCACTGCAACCACTGCTTTGTCGATACCGCGTTTCAAATCCATGGGATTTGCGCCGGCGGTTACGTTTTTCAAACCTACGTTAATAATAGATTGTGCCAGAACGGTAGCGGTAGTAGTGCCGTCGCCGGCCTGGTCGGCGGTTTTCGAGGCTACTTCTTTCACCATTTGGGCGCCGGTGTTCGCGAAACGGTCGTCCAGTTCAATATCTTTGGCTACCGTTACGCCGTCTTTGGTGATTTGCGGCGCGCCGTATTTTTTGTCCAGCACCACATTGCGGCCTTTGGGACCCAGCGTTACTTTCACTGCATTTGCCAATGCATCTACTCCTTCCTTGAGGAGGTTGCGTGCATCGATGTTAAATTTCATTTCTTTTGCCATAATAATACAAATTTTAATGATTAGTAAATTGGTTAAATTACTGCCAATACGTCGGATTGACGCATCATCATGTAATCCTTCCCTTCATAATTGATTTCCGTACCGGCATATTTGCCGTAGAGCACTTCGTCGCCCACTTTGAGTTCCATCGGTTCGTCTTTCTTGCCGCTGCCTACAGCGATGACTTTTCCGCGTTGGGGTTTTTCTTTTGCCGTGTCGGGAATAATAATTCCGCTGGCTGTTTTTTCTTCCGCTTCTGCCGGCTCTACCAGCACGCGGTCTGCTAATGGTTTAATTTTCATAATTTTTTCTATTGTTAATTATTGATAGTTAATTTTTCGTTTTTCTACAGACAAAAGCAATGCCAAACATTTTTTTGTGTCATTTTTTCATTTTTGGACGACAAAGGTACAAAAAAATATGACAGAGTTGCAGGAAACGCGTTACGTTTCGCGCGGAGCAATGAAAGAAGCCCCCTAACCCCCGAAGGGGGAACGGGGGATTTACAGATTTACGGATTTACAGATTTACGGATTTACAGATTGGGCTGGCGCGACAACTAATGTGGAGATGTGAAAATGTGAAGATGTGGAGATGTGAAAATGTGGAGATGTGAAGATGTGGCTGACGCGGCAGCCCCGAAGGGGCGGTATTATTATAGCCCCGTGCGTAAGCGCGGGGTTTCAAAGCGCATCCTGTGCCTTTCGCGCGGAGCAATGCCGGCGCATAGCGGAACACTTTTGCTCCGCGCGAGTGCAGGAAGCGTCATCATGCATCCCCGCGCTGCGTTCCGCTTCGCTGCACTTGCACGGGGTTACCAACATTCCGCCCCTAACGGGGCGATGAAAGAAGCCCCCCAGCCCCCGAAGGAAGCCCCCTAACCCCCAAAGGGGGAACAGGGAATTAAGAATTAGAAATTAAGAATTAGGAATTGGGCTGGCGGCAGCCACATCATCACATCTCCACATTTCCACATCTTCACATCTCCACATTGGCTGCCTGCGGCAGCCACATCTCCACATCATCACATTTGCACATTTCCACATTGGCTGCCTGCGGCATCCTGCACCGGCAAAAATTAAAAAACAGTATCTTTGCAAAAAAAATATTACACCATCCGGAAACAACCGGGCAATCTCATCACAGTAACGAATGATAAAAGCGATATTTTTTGACATCGATGGCACACTGGTAAGTTTCAAAACCCACACCGTAGCGCCGGCGGTCGTGGCGGCATTGCACAAACTACGGAAACAGGGAATAAAAATTTTTGTGGCGAGCGGCCGCCACCAGTGCACGATGGATCATCTGTCGGCTATCCCGTTCGACGGTTATGTAACGCTCAACGGCGGCATGTGCATCGCCAGAAAGCGCATCATTTACAAACACCGCATCCCTGCGACGGACATAGCGACGCTCCTCGATTACCTCAGCATGGAAGAACGGTTTCCTTGCGTGTTTGTCCACGAGCACGACCAAAGCATGACGTACAAAAACGCCACCGTCGAAAAAGTATTTGCCCAAATTGCTTTCCGCGACCCGCCCATCCGTCCGGTTGCCTCTATCTGGCGTTCGGCGGTATATCAGGTATTGGGATTTTTCAACGCAGCGCAGGAACACCGCCTGATGCGCCTGTTGCCGCACTGCGCCGCTACCCGCTGGCATCCGTTATTCGCCGACATCATTCCCGCCGGCAGCAACAAATGGATTGGCATTACCAAAATGATTATGCACTTCGGCATCTCGTCTAAGGAAACGATGGCTTTCGGCGACGGCGGAAATGACATTGAAATGTTGCAAAACGTACAATTCGGCGTCGCCATGGGCAATGCCAGCGACGACGTGCAACAAGCCGCCGGTTATGTTACCGCCACTGTTGATGACGACGGCGTGGTACAAGCATTGCGGAAGTTTAAACTGATACGTTGAAACGGGCGTGCAGGATTTTTTGCGCAGGAAGAGGAATAAAAAAAAGCCGCCGATTTTTTTAGGTTCAGCGGCCGGCAACTATTTTTAATTTTCGATTGCGAATCTCTCCTCTTGACAGCAGGCAAAAATTAGTAATAGCTTTTACGCCTAACAAAGTTAGTCATTTTTTTTGAAAATGCCAAAAAAAGATATTGCCATTTCAATAGGTTAAATTCCAATACATAACGACAAAAACGCTGACAGTTAGCATCCTTGCCCTGCGATGGCAATCCGGCAGTTATAGCCAACATGCAGCTGGACAACAAAACTATACAATCAAATATAACAACCCGGTTCTATATTTGGGGTTACAGGTCAAATTTTGGAACAATGATGTTTTGAATGCTTTTTACATGATGACACGCACCGTTTTGCAAAAATTCTACCGGAAATAACAAATTTAATAATTTTTTTACCCTGCGTTCCAAAATATAGAAACTTCTTTGTATGAGAAAAGGTATCCGGTGAAAAATTTTTGGAAGAAGCTGAAAAATTTATTTCAGAACCGGATGCAAAAACAATAAGTAAAATTTTTTTAATATCGATGTAGCCATGCAGACAAATGATGCAAGGCTTTTCAAAAACAGGCAACCAACATATTCTATTGGTATAAAAACCCGCTACAACTTCACGGTTTCTTTTAGCAGTTTGTAGCCGGTGCTGCTGGCGCGCAGGATAGCGCCGTTTTTCAGGTGCACGCGGTAAGTTTCCTTTTCGAAAAGTTCGATTTTCGCCACCTTGTCCACATTGACGATAAAGGAACGGTGAATACGTATGAACTGTTGCGGCGGTAAATTCGCTTCAAAATATTTCATGGTTTTTTCTTTCAGGAACGCGCCGGCGGCCGTGTGCAGTTTTACATAGTCGCCGTCGGCTTCGATGTAGGCAATGTCGCCGGTGGGGATAACATGTATCTGCTGGCGGTCTTTTACCGCCACGCGGGCAAGCATGGCGGGCGTAGCGGAAAGGGTTTGCTGAAGCGCTTGCCAATTGCTGTGGCTACCGTTCCCGGACTGGATTTTTGCCACCGCCTTTTGTACCGCCCGGTCGAAGCGTTCTTTGGAATAGGGCTTGAGCAAATAATCCACCGCATTCAGTTCAAAAGCGCGCAAAGCATACTGGTCAAAAGCCGTAGAGAAAATGATTTCCGGCGTTACGTCTATCAGTTCCAATAATTCAAAGCCGGTCAGTTTCGGCATTTGAATATCGAGGAACACCAATTGCGGGCAATGTTCCTTGATAAGTTTTATAGCGTCGAAACCATTATCCGCTTCGCCGGCAACAATTATACCGGGATAGCTTTGCAGGTAATGCCGTATCAGTTCACGCGCCGGCGTTTCGTCGTCCACGATGAGGACGGTTAGCGGCGGCAGTTGCGCCTCAGAGGACAGCAAGGCTGGTTCTGGTGCTGCTTTCATAATTTTTACTTTTTTCATTAAACCGGTATTTGCAGGATGGCTATAAATTTCCCGTCTTCCATTTTTGTATGCAGCGATGCTGTCGCGCCATACGACAGCCGCAACCGTTCGCGGATATTTTTCAGTCCGGTGCCGGAGCCTTTTTTCTGCGACCCGTTGCCGGAGTCATAGTTGTTGCTGATAACAAGGATGACCTGCGTCCCGTCCACTTTTGCCGTTACGTTGATACGCACCGTTTGCAGGCTTTCATATACGCCGTGTTTAACGGCATTCTCGAACAGCGGTTGCAGCAACATCGCCGGGATTTTCAACGGCAGGCACGTCGGGTCAATGGTGCGTTCATAAACTAATTTTTCGCCGAAGCGCAGTTTTTCAATCGCCAGATAACGCTCAATATTTTCCATTTCGTGTTGCAACGAAGCATAAATGGCATTGTCCGCCAATACGGCATAGCGCAGGTAATCGGACAACTCCACCAGCATTTTCTGCGCCTGTTCGGGATGGCGGATAATAAGCGAATTTACGGAATTTAAACTGTTGAATAAAAAATGCGGGTTGATTTGCGATTTCAGGCGGTTCAGTTCATTGTCCTTTATCAGTTGGGTCAGGCGGATTTCGTTTGCCGCCTTTTCGCGCAGCTTTTCCACATGAATGTATAAATAATACACCAGCACCATAACGAGGTAACACATGCATCCCTCTACGATTTTCCACCCGTGCGCAAGTTGCAGGTAATCCATGTAATGATTATTATCCGTAGCCAGTAGCCATATAATGAAATAACCGGCGGACACGGAAAGGGCAACAAATAATTCCACCAACGCCAAATGTACTATCACATTAAATTGCCATGACTTGTATTCCCAACCGTTGAACCGCACGGGATACCACACGGGGAGCAACAGGGCGGCATAAAGAAGGTTGAACACGAGCGCATCAATGACAACATATTCCAGCGAGTAACGGGAAGTGCTATGGATAATCAAAATTTGCCCGCAAATAATGCCTGACCAAACGAACAGGTAAAGCAGTTTGGTTCTATAATTTTTGAAAACGGGGTTCTTTTCCATAACTTACGCAACGCCGCCGGCAAGGTTTACCGGGTTTTTATTTCGCCGCCGCCAAATACCATAGAGGCTTTGATGATAAGCGTCCGGTTTTCATTGACGTCGAACGTAGGACGCGCGCGCTTGTCTTCCATCCGCCCGAGAACGGCGTCTTGCCGGAGTTCTACTTTCCAGTGGGCGGGAATGTACAGCGTAACGCCGCCAAAAACTGCGCTCACGCTAAGCGTGCTGTCGCCTTCGGCTAACTGCGCATCCATGAAATCTATTTCGGCAGCGCCGAAAACGCAGTCTATTTCGCCGCCTTTGAAATTTTGCGTGGTTACTTTTTCCTTTCCGCCACTGAAGACATAACTCGTGGCAATACGTCCCGATTCTTCGTCCGGCGTCCTGTGCGAGTAGGACGGTGAAAACCGCCGGCGGTAATATCCCCGCCGGTATTCCATGCGGCAAAAATGCGACCGCGACCTTAATATCCGGAAAAGCAACAGGCCGCCGCCGATAATTAAACCTATCGCCCAGCCGTTACCCCTCAAACAGGTAAAGCCGCCGGCATTCAGTTTCGGCAACAGTAACAACAGCCCTAACAACAACAGGAAAAAACCGGGAAAACGTTTATGGGGTGACAAAATAAATAAAATACCTATAACGGCAAGCAACATCTGCCACGAAAAAATGACCGATTTATATACATCCGGCAAATACCCCGCATTGAACAACAACAGCAACACGCCGGCGGCAATTATCAACAAAGCGAACACAGCGCCCTGTACCCGGTTTGGATGCGATTTGATTGGTTCCATTTTAAGAGGTTTAAAATTTACTGCACAAATATACGATTCTTACACGACTTCGACCTACAATCTTTCTACAAAGATAGCATGTTTCCCGACCAACTGCCGAAATCAAACGGCAAATGTGGATTTACAGATTTACTTATTTACAGATTTACGGATT
>JAITKG010000038.1 GCA_031278495.1 Prevotellaceae bacterium
AAAGTTGCCGCCGCGCCAGCCACATCTTCACATTTTCACATCTCCACATCTTCACATCAACTGCTGCCGCGCCAGCCCAACTCTTAGTTCTTAACTCTTAGTTCTTAACTTCCCAGCCGCGCCAGCCCAATTAGTCACATTAGCACATTAGTCACATTAGCACATTAGCCTGCGCCAGCCCAATCTGTAAATTTGTAAATCCGTAAATCTGTAAATCCCTTTGGGGGTTAGTGGGCTTCCGCTTCTTTTGCGGTGTAGCCGAGTTTTTCGAAGGCTTTCACGAGTTTTTCCCTGTCGGTTTTGGTGGTATTAAATTTAATCCACACTTCTTTCGTATCCAGGGTTACCTTCATATCAAGCACGCCTTTCTCATGCGGAATGGCATTTTCGATTTTCTTCTTGCAATGGTGGCAACTCATGTTTACGATGAACGTAACTTCCGCTTCATTCTTTTTCAGTTTCGACGGCGCTTGCCCGTAGCCTGCGGCAGCAAATAAAAATAAGCTGCAAAAAATAATGGTAATTGTTTTCATGACTTTTCTTATTTAAAGATTTAATGATTTAAAGATTTCAATTATAGTTTATAGTTACGGTAGCCCGCCTCCCCTTCCTTCGCGGGGGTTGTGGGAGGTGGTTACTTATATAAGGTATACCTCACGCCGGCATAAATGCGCCGTCCCATGAGCGGTCCCCAGACGACGGTCGAATTAAACTGCGGGCTGTAGGGGTCGCCGGCATAAAGTATCGGGTCGTCCTGCATATAATTCAGGATATTTTCGCAACCCAGATACACATCAATGCCTTTGAACTTGCGCGTTACCTGCGCAAAAAACACGGGGTATACCGGCGAATAACGGTTGCCGGAATGACTGCGTTCCACATCGGGCAGGCGGGTGGCGCCGTTCAATTGCGCAGTTACGTCGAATGTCCAAATGTTCATGCGCGTGGCATATTGCAGGTTGAGCAATGCCTTGAAACGTCCGTTCAACGGGCGTTCGCGGAGCCCGCCGTAAGCGTAGCCGGTCTTCGCATCAGTGTAGCGGAATGCCGCCAGAAGCGTAAAACGCTCGGCAGGCTGCACGCTAAAATCCACTTGGAACGTGTTTGAATACGACTTCCCTTGCAGGTTATAAACCCAATAAACGGAATAGTCCTGCGGCGGTTCATACAAATAGCGTTCCGCATCCACCACTACCTGGCGGGTAAAATCCGTGCGGAAATAATCCACGCTTACCGAAGCGTCGCCATATCCCCAGGGGAAATACCACGACAAACTGCCGCCGTACGTCCATGCTTCCTCGTGCTGCAAATCAGCGGCGATTTGGATTTTGCGACCGGTAGCCAGCATCCCGATATTGTCGGCAATGGCGTTTGCCGTGCGGAAGCCGCGCCCCGCCGACGCCCGCAGAACCAGCCGGTCGGAAAAATGGTATTTCAACGTAGCACGCGGCGTAACCAGCCACCGGTACAGCGAATGATAATCGGCACGCAAACCCGCCACCAGTACCAGTTTTTCCCTGTAGGAAAAAGTATATTCGCCGAACAGCCCGCCGGTGATTTCCCGCCGGTCTAAATTGAGGATATTATCATAGCGTTGCCGGTTGTCGTCCAGCCAAACATCTTCCAGCAGCTCCCGGTAATCGTCCCAGCGGAAACTGGCGCCGGCGGTATAGGAATGATACCTGCCAAAAGCCGACTGGAACAGGGTATTGAAAGTAGCAGTATTCTCGCGCCCGTTGTAGTTCTTCAGCCCGAAGAAAGAATTTAATTCATGGAACGTATAATCGGCGATAAAAGCAATGTTCGAGGCAGCGGGGGCGGCAGCCAGATCTTCGCGCTGCTGCGGGACGCCCAGCGGGATACCCAGTTTCACGTAAGCATTGAAATGTTTGTTTTCAATATTGCTGCCATAGGCGGACGTATCGCGCGGGCGGCTGCCGTCGAAATCCATTTGCCCGCTTTCGCGCTTTTCGTGCAGTCCCTTTACGCCGAAGCGCAGTTGGACGCCGTTATCTGCGACGTATGTCCAGCGGTTCGCCATGTTCAGTTGCCGCTTGACGGGCTCGTCGATGAAGCCGTCGCGGTTGCCGTCATACTTTTGCGGGTCAATGGAAGCGTGCGCCAGCAGGATGGTTGACCACTTTCCCGACAGTTGCAGCGACGACGCCACATTCGCCTCCGTGCGCAAAAACCGGTCGAGGTACAGGTTCAGGAACAGCGGCTGCGGGGTCGCCGGCTTGCGGTATTCGAGGTTGATTTGCCCCGTGATATTTTCGTAGCCTTGCAGGATAGAGCCCGCGCCTTTGGCAATTTGAATGCTTTCCAGCCACTGGCCGGGCGTGTAGCTCAAACCGAAAGGCTGGGCAAGCCCGCGCATGTCGGGGCGGCTTTCGTCCAGCATCTGCACATAGTTGCCCGGCAGCCCGAGCAGGCGTATTTGCCGCGCGCCGCTCACTGCATCGCTGTAGCCTACCGTGATGCCGGCAGAATTTTCAAAACTCTCGGCGAGGTTGCAACACGCCATCTTGGTCAGCCCGGCAGCGCTAATTACTTCCGTTTTGATAGTCGACAGTCTGGAAATATAGTTCCCCGCCTGCCGCCCGGTAACCACTACTTCATTAAGCGCCGTTCCTTCGCGCAACGTGACGTCCAATGAATCTTCCGCAGCGGCGACCACAAGCGTATCGCTTTCGTAGCCCACAAAGGAAACAATGAGGTGCGCCGGAAACGCCGGCGGGACGGCAATAGCGAAACGCCCGTTTTCGTCGGTCGTCACGGCGGTTGCCGAATGATGCCAATAGACCGAAGCATAGGCAAGCGGCGTCTTTTCCCCCGAAGGCGAAAGTCCGGAAACCGTCCCCCTGACGCCTTGTGCAGCTGTCGCATGATTGATTATAACAGCTGCGAGTAATAATAAAATTTTATTCATGAATAATAGCATTTGAATGATACAATAAGTTTACAGGGACAAATAAAAATTTGCCCGATAACGAATAACCTACTGTAGCCTCATAAACGCCATTGCTGCATCCGCAGGAAGAGCGGATGCCCGGCATGAAGGAGCGGCGGCGGATTGGCACGGACGATAGCCGCCACTGCCGGCGTATTATCCGCAAAAATGGCAGCCGCCGGAGCGTATAATAATAAAGAATAAAAACCGGGAACAATTTTTGATAAACCCGGCAAGTTCTGGTCGATTTGCAGCAGTTCAACCTGCACCGTGCAGCAGTCGCCGCCGGTAATGTCTTCCGTTCCGGAAGCGTCGGCGCAAGGAACGGTAGCGGTTTCCTGCATGGCATGGCAACAATGCGACGTTTCTTCTTCCTGCTGGGGACGCCCATGCTTGCAAGCATGATGCTCAACCGCCGGCAACACTACCTGCGCCGCTTCCTCGCACCGGCAATAATGTTTCCCCACCCCGATGATGCTCATCCCATAAGCGAACACCAGCGAGCCGGCAAACAAATATTTTGAAAAATGTTTCATCATTGCAGGCACAAAGCTACTAAAAAATTATAAATACGCAAAAAATTGTATATTTGTAACAGCATTTTTACAACAATAATTTTTAAAAAACACATCAAATGAAAAAAACCAGTGTATTACTTCTTGCAACTATCCTCGCTATCATGCCGGCAACAGCGCAACAAACGCCGGAAATCTTCCATTACCACTCAACGCCGATAGGCATAAGCGTACTGCCTGAACTGCAACAAAACGTGCAAACCGGCATCTTGATTGGCGCCACGCCCGAAATACTCAAAAAATACGCCCCCGACGGGATAATACCAAGCGCGGTAAACGCTTTCCTGATTTACAGGTATGGACAATTAACGTTGATTGACGCCGGTTTCGGGAGGAAACTCTTTGACCGCCTGCAGTCGCTCGGGTTCACCGCAGACGATATCAGCGTGGTGCTGCTTACGCACCTGCACGGCGACCACATCGGCGGGCTGTTGCGCGACGGGAAAGCGGCTTTCCCGAATGCCACCGTTTATTTGTCGAAGCAGGAATACGACTACTGGACCAGCAGCGAAGAAATGAACAAACTGCCGGAAAACCGCCGCGGCGGCTTTGAAAATGCACAGAAAACGCTTGCCGCATACGGGGACAGGGTGTTCATTTTTGAACCGGCGAAAATAGACGCCGAAGTACAGCGCGAAGTGATCCCCGGTATCTATGGCGTCGCAGCCTATGGGCATACGCCGGGACATACGTTGTATAAAATAGACCTCGGTACGGAAGAATTTCTCGTATGGGCTGATTTGACGCATGCCACCGCCGTGCAACTGCCGCATCCCGAAATTGCCGTAACCTATGACGTGCATCCCGAACAAGCAGTGGCGACACGCAAGGAAATACTGGCTTATGTGGCGAAAAATGCGTTGCCCGTAGCCGGCTCGCACATGGCTTTCCCCAGCGCCGGGTGGATATTTGAAAATAAACAGGGCGGATACATCTTCCAACCCGCCTTGACGCCGGAAGCCGTGAAAAAAACAGTGAGCGAACAATTGCAAAAATATCCCGGAACACGGTTGCAGGATATTTATAAAAACTTCTTTCAGGATTATTTCGGTCCCGGACATATTATTCCCGACGCTGCTACGGCAAAAAATTATTTGCAACAGGAACTGGACGCCTACACGGAACCTGCCGGCGTGGCAGTAGAACCCACCGGGAGCGAAGGCAACTTCTACCGCATAAACCTTTCCGTAGTGAAAGAAAAGAAAATCTCTTTCAAGCTTTTTCTTGACGCTTTTATTGAAAGCGCCCACGACGGCATTGCCCCGCCGCCTGCCGTGTGGACAGCGCAATGGAACCACATCGTACGCATCATCGACGACATGCAACCCGGCATTCCCGATTATGAAGCCGACAAAAAACGCTTGAACGACCTGCTGGCAGAGGGAAAATACGCCGTACACCATAGCGACGCCTATGAAGAACAGCACAAGCCGCATTACCGCATCATCAGCAAATCCGTCTTCGAGAAAAAATTAAAAAACCGGCTGTAAAGGGAGGGACAAATTTACAGATTTACAGATTTGGGTTGACGCCGGAAAAAGATAACGCCGGCATGGAATGGCATAGAATAAAGAAACGCCGGCATGGAAACGTGCCGGCGTTAAATCTTTAAATCCTTAAATCTTTAAATCAGAAATTTCTAAACAGCAGGCTGGCGATGAGCCCCGGCAGTCCGAACAG
This sequence comes from Prevotellaceae bacterium, assembly GCA_031278495.1. GTDB lineage: Bacteria > Bacteroidota > Bacteroidia > Bacteroidales > UBA932 > JAIRKX01. The sequence goes on from JAITKG010000038.1 coordinate 5,206, forward strand.
GATAATGACGCAGGCATTGGCAAGGCGCAGGGGAATTTTCCGCCGCGTGTTTTTGCGCCCAACGGTAAACAGGTAAGCGAAGAATAGCAGGTGGCTGATGACAAGCGACAC
>JAITKG010000030.1 GCA_031278495.1 Prevotellaceae bacterium
ACTCGCGGCTTTTTTATTGAATACGCCAACGCCACCAACGCCGGCACAACTGTTACCGCCACATTGGACAACGCCACTGGTAAATTCAACTGGTGCGCCTATGGCAGCGACATGCCGCCCAATGCTACGGTAAATGCCGGCGGCGGGTATACATTGCGCGGCACAAAACCGTTTACCATTAACGGCGACCAAACCATAGATGCGTTGACGTTTGGCGCAGGCACGTGTATAATGTCTATTATCGACCCTACCGGTCGCCCCGACGGCTTTGCTTCCCCGAAACCGTCGCTCAGCAGCCCGAACAGCCCGACGCGCTGCAACGCCGGCGCAGTTACGCTTTCTGCCACTGTAAGTGGAGGTACTACTACTGCGATGACTTATACGTGGACCATCGGCGGAAACGCCTACACGAACCAAACCAACAGTTATACGACTGCTTCGCTTACCGCTTCCGCCGCCTACACGGTGAATGCAATAAATGCCAACAATTGTGAAAGCAATACGGAAAGCGGGAATATCACGGTAAATTATCCGGGTACGAACGGTCAGTCTGCACATGCAATGTGTGGTTGTGCTACGGGAACCACTAATTGTAACGGCGTATGCAAAACGACGGGATACACCTACTCGAATGGTGCTTGCACGGGTAATTGTGCCGAACGGTGGCAAGTGCGAACCGACCAGTGTGGCGTGGCTAACACCACGTACGCGAAGGTCAGTGACTCGACATGCACTGATGGCTGCGTGCCTACAACCGACTGTGCTGGTTGCATCGTGTTGTGCAAAGGTTATAAATATGCCTACTGGTTTCAAAACGTAATGCAGTGTACGTGTGTTAATGAAGTGGCGCATAGCGCACTACCGTGTTCAGCTGCATATAGATGGATAGGAAACAGTTGGCTACAACAAAATTGCGGCACAAAATGTTTGAACGACAAATGTAACTGGTCAGGTGCAATCAAATGTAACTAATGTAAAATAAAAATCCTAATAAATATCACAAATAATAGCTTGCCTTATACAAGCTACCGGGCTGCCCATGTCCGCACATTCAAAGGTAGCACGCGGCAACCTTTGCAAATCTAAAAGGCGCTTGCTTGCAAACAGGATGTTTTTCTTTCTGCTTCAAAAAAAAATTTCCCTTATCGGAAAAAAAGCAGTACTTTTGCGGCATGAGTAAGAAGAAAAAAACAATAGCATTAGTGGCGCACGATAACCGCAAACGCGATATTATTGAGTGGGTCGAATTTAATTATGAGGTGCTGCAACACTATCATCTGGTTTGCACAGGCACTACCGGGCGGTTAATCGCTGACGCGCTGCACATGAAACTTGGCGACGCTGCCGGGCAAGTGCAGGTAACCTTGCTGAAATCGGGACCGCTGGGCGGCGACCAACAGTTGGGCGCAATGATTGCAGAAAACAAAATCGATTTACTCATTTTCCTTTGGGATCCCATGCAGCCGCAGCCGCATGACGTGGATGTGAAAGCGCTGCTGCGGATTTGCAGCCTCTACAATATCCCAACGGCATGCAACCGCGCCACTGCCGACTACATTATTTCATCGCCCTTGCTGCATGACGATAATTATCATCCGCAAAAAAAAGACTACTCCGCTTACCTCACAAGGCCGGTGGAGATTTAATTTCTAATTTCCGATTGCCGGCGCCGGCATTCATAATTTATAATTCATAATTCTTATGGCTATTGTCGCTATCGTAGGACGCCCGAATGTGGGGAAATCGACGCTTTTCAATCGTTTGGTCGGCATGCGGCAGGCTATAGTTGACGAGGTGTCGGGCGTTACCCGCGACCGCCATTACGGGCGTTGCGAATGGTGCGGTCGCGAGTTTTCGGTTATCGACACCGGCGGCTATGCGGTGAATACCGATGATGTGTTTGAGGGGGAAATCCGTAAACAGGCGTTGCTGGCTATCGAAGAAGCCGACGTCATTCTTTTCATGGTGGACACGATGACCGGCGTCACCGACCAGTGCCAGTTGATAGCCGGCGTCCTTCGCCGTAGCGGCAAAAAGGTGATAGTGGTAGCGAATAAGGTAGACAACAACGAACAACTGTTCGCTATCCACGAATTTCATGCGTTGGGTTTGGGTGCGCCGTTTGCCGTGTCGTCGGTTTCCGGCAGCGGCACCGGCGATTTACTGGATGAAGTTTTGAAATATTTACCCGCCGGCGACGGGCGCGGAGAAGAAAAAACTATTCCGCACCTGGCGGTTGTTGGGCGACCTAACGTGGGAAAATCGTCGCTTGCCAATGCGTTGCTGGGCGAGGAACGCAATATCGTGACGCCGGTCGCCGGCACTACGCGCGACGCTATCAGTACGTACTATAATAAATTCGGGCATGAGTTTGTGATAGTGGATACCGCCGGGCTTCGCAAGCGGGGCAAGGCGATGGACGATTTGGAGTTTTATTCGGTCATGCGTTCTGTCCGCGCCATTGAGCATGCCGACGTGTGCCTCCTGATGATAGATGCGACACGGGGCGTGGAAGCGCAGGACTTAAGTATTTTCAATTTGATTATCCGTAATAAGAAAGGATGCGTGCTTGTCGTGAACAAGTGGGATTTGGTGGAGAAAAGCGCCAATACCATGAAAATATTCAAAGCCGGCGTTGTGCAACGCCTTTCGCCCTTCACGGATGTGCCGGTAGTGTTTACGTCGGTAACGCAAAAACAGCGGCTGCTCGACGTGCTGGATGCGGCGGAAAAAGTGTATGAAAACCGCAGCCGGCGGATTGCAACTTCACAGCTCAATGACGCATTGTTGCAGGAAATAGAAAACTTCCCGCCGCCGGCTATCAAAGGAAAATATGTGCGGATAAAATATATAACGCAGTTGCCGTCGCCGTCGCCTTCGTTTGCTTTTTTCTGCAATTTGCCGCAATATGTGCGCGAAGATTACAAACGGTTTTTGGAAAACAAACTGCGCCGGCATTTTGATTTCACCGGCTGCCCCATACAAATTTTTTTACGGAAAAAATAACGGGTTACTTGCGGCGGATAATGGTATCCTGCACCAGCCCGCGCCCTTCTTTTTGAATTGTTCCATCGGCAAGTCCGTGCTGGATCATGCGGTCGAGCACGCCGTTTACAAAAGAATGGCTGTTGAGGGTGCTGTAAAATTTCGCAATTTCCACATGCTCGTTGATGGTAACTTTGATAGGAATTTCCGGAAATTCGATGGCTTCCGAAAATCCCTGCACGATAAGCGCCATGTCCATTGCCGCTACGCGGTCGGCTTCCCAGTTCTGCACAAACTGCATTGCCATGTTCCAATATTTGAAATAGTGGGTCAATGAATGACGCAACAAACGCAATGCAAATTCTTCGTCATCCCTTGAGCGGCGCGCTTCTGAAAGCGGTTCTTCCGGCGACTGCCCGGGAACGAATTTGTCCAGCGACCGCAGCACCGACCCCAGTGCATAGCCCACGTCATCGACCCACCAAACGCTTTGTTCTTCCAGCATATTTTCCAGTAGCCGGTTGTCTTCAAATTCGTGTATGAAAAATCTTTTCAGGAATTTTCGGTCTTCATCGAATGAATGTTCTTCCGAAGCCATGTAATCCTTGTAATATTCATTTTCGGTCATGTGGGCGTAGATATCAAAAATAATATTCATATTTTCGCCGCCCCACGAAAGGCAGTGTTTTTCGTTGTATTGCCGCAGGGGGCGGCTGCGGCGTATGATATCTATCAATTCATTTTGTACAAGTTTCCTGTTCGGATGCGCTTCTTCGTAGGTAGGGCGGTATTTTTGCAGCCCTACATTGATGCGTTCTTCGGCATGGTCGGCTATCGGGATAATAGCAGCCATTAAAAAGTGGTAAAGGTCATAGGTTTTCTGGATACTGGCAAGCAAATCGTTTTCGGCAGTAGCCATGGAAAGGTCTTCAGAACCCGCGTTGCTAAAAAGCAGTTTCAGGGTTTTGACACGTAATAGACGGCGGCTCATCATAAAAGTATAGCATTAAAATTAGGAAACAAATAAAATTTTTGACGACAAATATAGCATAGAAACTCCAGTTATGCAAATAAAAGTTGCGCTTCTTTGCGTAAAGCGGTGATTGCATCAACAGTGGGAACGGCGGGCAAGGCTTGCAGATTGGACAGTATTTTGTTTGATAAATGTATGGCAGGTTCGCTCGGGCGCACTTCCGCCGCCGACCGGTTGATCAAAGAAATAACGGAATTGCGTGCGGCAACTATCATTTCCCACGTATCTACATTAACGTATAACTGGAAGGGCAGGTATTGCCCCATTTCATTGCGCACCGTGTCAAGCAATAATAGTTGCAATGCTTCTGCGGTGGCGGCGTGGCGCGTAGTCCGCAATAATAATTCCGCCGGCGACAGGCGTTCCATCAGCACGACTAACTGTTCCATCGCCGAAAAGCGGATTTTCAGGGTTTCGCCGCGCCGGAGGAGCAAGACTTCCGCTTGCTTCCGCCGCAAGTCGGCGTCCAGCATCCGCCGGAGGAGCAGGTAGGAACTCGCCAGCACCAAAGCGGCGGGGGCAAGTACTAACAGAAGCGTCGTAATATCGTTGTTTGTCATGGTGCAAATATTTTCTGCAAATTTACTAAATCTTTTTTTGACGGGGCAATGTGCTAATGTGACTAATGTGACTAATGTGCTAATGTGACTAATTGGGCTGGCGCGGCAGAGAAGTTAAGAACTAAGAGTTAAGAACTAAGAGTTAGGCTGGCGCGGCAGCAACTTTCAACTTTCAACTGGAAAACGCTTTCAACTGCACCGTCATTCCGACCGGAGCGGCGAGGGACGAGCCGCGTAGCGGAGGAATCTGCTCCAGCACGCAGGCAGTTTGGGCTGGACAGCGGGGCGGCGCAGCGCATTTATCGCGCGCAGCGCATTCACCGCGCGAAGCGCATTTATCGCGCGCAGCGCATTTATCGCCCGAAGGGCTTTTATCGCGCGAAGCGCATTTATCGCGAAGCGCATAACGCAGCAGATTCCTCGACTACGCTGCGCTCCGCTCGGAATGACGTGCTAATAACCGTTGACCGTTTACCGTTCGCCGTTCACCGCTAACCGGAACATTTTTTTGGATATTAAAAACATTTACTATCTTTGCAACTGCTTAGACAATGAATTAAGCAATGAATACTCACCCATACATATTACCGTATTCTGTGTCCCGTGCCCCACGCGAAGCTTTCCGCGCCCCGTGTGCTGCGCGTAGCGCAATCCCCCCCCCCCCCCCGAAACCGTTGCGAGAGTAAGGATGTAGAGCGTGTCGCTCTGTATCGCTACTCCTGTGCGGCTTCCAGAGGGTCGCTTGTTTTAACATTATTACCTGTACAAACGCTTGGCGCGCTTGCCTTTCCGGCTAA
>JAITKG010000032.1 GCA_031278495.1 Prevotellaceae bacterium
GTAAGCGCGTTACAGCATACGTTTGGCGCGCTTTTTTACATTTCATTTTTTTTCCTCCCTAAAAATAGTTACTTTTGCAGACTATTTTACCAATAAAATAATAATTTGTAAGTAAAAAATCGTAAATACTAAAAAATATGTCAGAAAAATTGAATGCTAAAATTCCCGAAGGGCTGCTGGCGGAAAAATGGACAAACCATAAATCGCATATCCGCGTGGTCAGCCCCGCCAATAAACGCAAGCTGGATATTATAGTGGTAGGCACCGGCTTGGGCGGCGCGTCGGCTGCCGCATCGCTCGGGGAACTGGGATATAACGTAAAGATTTTTTGCATCAGCGACTCGCCGCGCCGCGCGCATTCCATTGCTGCGCAAGGCGGGATAAATGCCGCAAAAAATTACCAAAACGACAATGACTCGGTCTACCGCCTGTTCTACGATACGATTAAAGGCGGCGACTACCGCAGCCGCGAAGGCAATGTCTACCGGCTGGCTGAGGTCAGCAATTCCATCATTGACCAGTGCGTAGCGCAGGGCGTGCCGTTTGCGCGCGATTACGGCGGATTGCTGGATAACCGTTCGTTCGGCGGCGCGCAGGTGAGCCGTACTTTTTACGCCCGGGGACAAACCGGACAACAGTTGTTGCTCGGCGCGTATGCCGCATTGAACCGCGCTATTTCCAAAAAGCAGGTAACGTCCTTCCCGCGCCACGAAATGCTCGACCTCGTGCTGGTGAACGGCGAGGCAAAAGGCATCATTGCACGCAATCTGGTAACCGGCGAAATCGAACGGCACAGCGCCCATGCGGTCGTGCTGGCGAGCGGCGGCTATGGAAACGTGTTTTTCCTTTCAACCAATGCGATGAACAGTAACGGTTCGGCGGCGTTCCAGAGCTACCGGAAAGGCGCTTTCTTTGCCAATCCCTGCTTTGCGCAAATCCACCCGACCTGTATTCCGGTGCACGGCGAGCAGCAGTCGAAACTGACGCTGATGTCGGAATCGCTCCGCAACGACGGTCGTATCTGGGTGCCGAAGAAATTGGAAGACGTAGAAAAATTACGGAAAAAACAACTGAAAGCTTCGCAAATTCCGGAAGACGACCGCGACTATTATCTGGAACGCCGTTATCCGGCATTTGGTAACCTGGTGCCGCGCGACGTAGCCTCGCGGGCGGCGAAAGAACGTTGCGACGCCGGCTTCGGCGTGAACGAAACCGGATTGGCGGTATTCCTCGACTTTTCGACCGCCATTCAACGGTTAGGTAAAAATGTGATAGAACAACGCTACGGCAACCTCTTCCAGATGTATGAAAAAATCACGGATGTGAACCCATACGAAGAACCGATGATGATTTACCCTGCTATCCATTATACTATGGGCGGACTGTGGGTGGATTATAATTTGATGACAACCATTCCCGGACTGTTCGCCATAGGGGAAGCCAATTTCAGCGATCACGGCGGCAACCGGCTTGGCGCATCGGCATTGATGCAGGGGCTCGCCGACGGTTATTTTATCCTGCCTTATACTATCGGCGACTACCTCGCCGGGAAAATCCAGGAGAAAAAAGCGGATACCAACGACCCGGCATTTAAAGAAGCCGAAAGAGCCGTGCGCGACAAGATGAATAAGCTCCTTGCGGTGAAAGGCACGCAGACGGTGGATTATTACCACAAGCAACTCGGCAAAATCATGTGGGACAACGTAGGCATGGCGCGTAACGAAGCCGGCTTGGAAAGCGCCATAGAGCAAATCCGCGTTCTGCGCAACGCATTTTGGAAAGATGTGTTCGTACCCGGCGAGCCGGGCGATTTTAATCAGGAGTTGGAAAAAGCCATGCGCGTTGCCGACTTTTTCGAGATGGGCGAACTGATGGCTACCGACGCGCTGAACCGCCGGGAATCTTGCGGCGGGCACTTCCGCGAAGAAATGCAAACAGACGACGGCGAAACCAAACGCGACGACCAGCAATATATGTACGTAGCCGCATGGCAGTATCAGGGCGCTGACGCCGCACCGGCGCTGCACAAAGAAATTTTGAACTACGAATTTGTGAAACCTTCCACGAGGAATTATAAAGATTAGGCTTTTGAAACAACTAAAAAATAAAATTACCAATCATAATTATGGACTTCACATTAAAGGTATGGCGGCAAGCCAATGCCAAAGCAAAAGGTAAATTTGAAACGTATAAAATCAGTAACATCTCGCCGGATACGTCTTTCCTTGAAATGATGGACATCCTCAACGACCAGCTCATCCGGCAGGGGAAAGAGCCGGTGGCGGTGGAAAAAGGCTGCAAGGGCGACGCGCCCATAGCGTTCGACCACGATTGCCGCGAAGGTATCTGCGGGATGTGTTCGCTCTACATCAACGGCCGCGCACACGGTCCCGACGACGACGTTACAACCTGCCAGTTGCACATGCGCAAATTCAGGGACGGCGATACGATTACCGTTGAACCGTGGCGGAGTAAAGGTTTTCCCGTTATCAAGGATTTAGTGGTCAACCGCGGCGCATTCGATACAATCCTGCAGGCAGGCGGTTTTATTTCCGTCAACACCGGCGGCGTACCGGACGCCAATGCCATTCCTGTTCCCAAAGAAAAATCGGACGAGAGTATGGATGCGGCGGCGTGCGTAGGTTGCGGCGCATGCGTGGCGACCTGTAAAAACGGCTCTGCCATGTTGTTTGTCTCGGCACGAGTAAGTTCGTTAGCCCTCTTGCCGCAAGGGAAAGTAGAGGCTGCGCGCCGCGCCAAAGCTATGGTCGCAAAAATGGATGAACTCGGTTTTGGCTCCTGTACCAACACGCAAGCCTGTGAAATGGAATGCCCGAAAAATATTTCTATCACACACATCGCCCGCATGAACCGTGAGTTTTTGCTGGCAAAAATAAAAGATTAGCATTTCCCTGATTATTTTTTTTATGAAAGTTTTGTTTGTTTTCCTGACGTTGTCCTGTGTTACGATGGCGGCTCTTGCCCAAATACCGGACAGCACAAAAAGAACCATAACGAAGACGGATACTATTGCAAAACCTGCTACGATACAGCCTGTGGCGGCGAAAGCAGGCAGTATACAAAAAGATACTTCCGTTCTTACAACCAAACCGGCGAAAGATACCTTAACTGTTTCCACCTTGCAAAGCACGCCGCAGGCAGGCGGTTTGCAGGCAGTGAAACCTGATACGGTGCATCCCAAATGGAAAATTTCCAATATTGCCCGGTTAAATTTTGCGCAAACAGGATTTGTCAACTGGTCGGCAGGGGGCGAAAATTCCGTAGCTACAAATGCCTTCTTTACTTCGTCGGCAAATTATAAAAACGAAAACTGGGCATGGGATACGAAGTTTGATACCGAGTTTGGATTGGTGTATATAAGCCAGAAAAATTCGGATCGCGGTAAATGGGAAAAAAGCGCCGATAAAATTCACCTCTCCTCTACTTTTGGTTATACGCACAATGATAAACTGTATTATTCTTTCCTTGGCGAATTCAAAACGCAATATGCCAGAAGCCATTTTAATGATAAATACATCTCCACTTTTATGGCGCCGGGTTACTTGAATCTCGGGCTGGGTATTGATTACAAAGAACCGGAAAAATTTTTACTGTTGGGAATGCCCATAAAAGATTTTACGGTATTCTATTCCCCGTTCATCGCCCGTTTTTCTTTTGTGTTTGACGAAAAACTGTCGCAGGCGGGCGCATTTGGCGTAATGCCGGGCGAGCGCGTAAAAAAACAAATCGGGATGGGCGCGAAAATGGCTTTTAAAATAAACCCGGTAGAAAATGTTTTTGTATCCTCTACGCTGAATTTATTTACGCCTTATGTGGATAAATTTTTCAATTTCGTGGTGGACTGGGACATGTTGGTGAACATGAAAATAAATAAACACCTCTCGGCGACAATGAACATGTCGCTTAAATACGACGAAAAAATACACGATAAGGACAATAACAATAATCCCAAAGGCCCGCGCGTACAGTTAAAAGAAATGTTAGGC
>JAITKG010000166.1 GCA_031278495.1 Prevotellaceae bacterium
GCGCCAGCCCAATTCTTAGTTCTTAACTCCTAATTCCTGCCTGCATTTTCCCATATCCGGAGAAAAACGTATCTTTGCGTCCATTTTAAAAATTTAAGCAATGAAAGCATTCGTATTTCCCGGACAGGGAGCACAATTTTCAGGAATGGGCAAGGACTTGTACGAGCAAGCGCCGCAAGCAAAGGAACTGTTTGAGCAGGCAAACGACCTGCTTGGATTCCGCATTACCGACAGCCTGTTTTCCGGTAGCGCAGACGATTTGAAACAAACCAAAGTTACGCAACCTGCGGTGTTTTTACATTCGGTCATTTTGGCGAAAATATTGCCGGGCTTTGCCCCAAAAATGGTTGCCGGACACTCGTTAGGCGAATTTTCCGCCTTAGTCGCCGCAGGGGCTGTGAGTTTTGAAAACGGACTGAAATTAGTCGCCGCCCGCGCCGCCGCCATGCAAAAAGCCTGCGAGCAGCAACCCTCCGCTATGGCCGCCATACTTGGTTTGGACGATAACAAGACCGAAGAAATTTGCCGTGCCATCGACGGCATTGTCGTTCCCGCCAACTACAATTGTCCGGGGCAATTAGTTATTTCCGGCACGGTAGCCGCAGTGGAAGCTGCCTGCATACAACTGAAAGCCGCCGGCGCGAAACGCGCCATGCTGCTACCGGTGAGCGGCGCATTCCATTCGCCGTTGATGGAACCGGCGCGGCAGGAACTGGAAGCCGCCATCCATGCTACGCCCTTCAAATCGCCGCGTTGCCCGGTATACCAGAACGTCGACGCCAAACCCTACACCGACCCCCAGCAAATCAAAAACAATCTGGTAGCCCAACTCACCGCTCCCGTCCGCTGGACGCAGATTATCCAAAACATGGTGGCAGACGGCGCAACAGGCTTTGTGGAGCTGGGTCCCGGCGCCGCCCTGCAAGGAATGATTAAGAAAACCGCCCCCGAAGTAACGGTTGAAAGCAAACAGTCGCTGTAAATAAAATGCAGCCGGTTTGTATAATCCGGAAAAATATACTACTTTTGCAATTCGAAATTTGAAAAAAGAAAAAGGAATTATATGAAACAACATCTTCATCCCGAAAATTACCGTTTGGTGGCGTTCAAAGACATGTCGAACGACCATACGTTTGTTACCCGCTCAACGGTGCAAACGCGCGAAACCATTAACCTCGACGGCGTGGAATATCCTTTGTATAAAGTCGAAATTTCCAACACCTCGCATCCGTTCTACACCGGCAAAATGAAATTGGTAGATACCGCCGGCCGTGTGGATAAATTCCGCAACCGCTATAAAAAAGCGCTGGAAGCAAAAAAATAAGGTTGTATAACGAATGAAAACAGGCTACCTTTTCAGGCTGCCTGTTTTTTTATTTTATAAAGTTTCTATTACGATAGATAAATTTTAAGTGTATGTATTTTTTTGCTTTTTTGTAACTTTGAAAAAATAAATTTACATTATCCCATGCTGTTATTTTATACTCCTGATATTTCCGGCGAGCGTTATGTACTGCCGGAAGAAGAAAGCAAACACTGCCTTCGCGTGCTGCGCCTTTCGGTGGGCGACACATTGCACTTGACCGACGGAAAAGGCGCTTTATACACCGCTCAAATCACGGATGACCGCATGAAACATTGCGAAATAAAAATTACCGGTAAGCAGGAAAATTACGGCGTACGCAATTATTACCTGCATCTGGCGGTAGCGCCCACCAAAAACAACGACCGTTACGAACAACTGTTAGACACGGCGACTGAAATAGGTATCGACGAAATTACGCCTGTGATATGCGACCGCTCCGAACGCCGGACAGTGAATGCCGGGCGGTGGGAAAAAATACTGGTCGCCGCAATGAAGCAATCGCTTAAAATGCGCTTGCCGCAACTGAACGCGCCTGCCGCCTTTGGCGACTTTATCCGGCAACCTTTCGACGGCGGCAAGTACATTGGCTGCTGCCACCCGGATGTGCCGCGCGAATTATTTTGGAAAGTATTACCGCCGAGCCGGCGCATACTGACGCTCATCGGTCCCGAAGGCGACTTCTCGGAACGCGAGATGAAAGCCGCCCTGCAAGCCGGTTTCAAAGCCATTACTTTCGGCGAAAGCCGCTTCCGCGTCGAAACCGCCGGAATGATTGCCTGCATGGCAGCCTATATGAATTAAAAATTACAACAATTTACAGATTTACATATTTACAGGTTCAAGCCGGCGCGCTTGCTGCGGCTTACGATTTATGACTTATGACCCACGATTCATTTAATATCATCACGCTTGGTTGCGCTAAAAATCTGGTGGATTCCGAGCGGCTGATGCGGCAATTACAGGCAGCAGGTTTCCATGCAGTGCATAACGGCAATGCCGCCGCAAAGACCGTCCTTATCAATACCTGCGGATTTATTAACGATGCGAAGGAAGAATCGGTGAATACTATTTTGTCGGTGATAGCAGCAAAAAAACGCGGCGACGTGGAACGCATCTTTGTGTTCGGTTGCCTGTCGCAACGCTACCGGCACGAATTACAGCACGAGTTGCCCGAAGTAGACCGGTTTTTTGGCGTAGACGAATTTAATGAGATTGTGGAAACACTGGGCGGCGTGCCTTCCCCGAAATACCTTACGCAGCGGGCGATTGCCACTCCGCCACATTATGCGTACCTCAAAATCTCGGAAGGATGCAACTGGGGATGCTCCTATTGCGCTATCCCGCTCATTCGCGGGAAGCACCGTTCGACGCCCCTTGAACAATTGGTGGTGGAAACAAAATTGCTGGCGGCGCGCGGCGTAAAAGAACTGCTGATTACCGCACAGGACACGACGTATTACGGTATAGACCTCTATGGGCGCCGCCGTTTGGCAGGACTGTTAACCGCCCTCTCGGAGGTGAAGGGCATAGAATGGATACGCCTGCATTACGCCTATCCCGCACAGTTTCCCGGCGACGTGTTGCCGGTGATGCGCGATAATCCGAAACTTTGCAAGTATTTGGATATTCCGCTGCAACACATATCCGGCAAGGTTTTGAAGAATATGCGCCGCAGAGTCAACAGCCGGCAGACGCGCGCGCTGGTTGAAAAACTGCGTGCAGAAATACCGGGCATCGCTTTGCGCACTACGCTGATTGTAGGGCATCCGGGCGAGGATGACGCGGCTTTCCGCGAATTGGAAAACTTTGTAGAAGAAATGCGCTTCGAGCGGCTCGGCGTATTCTGCTACTCCGAAGAGGAAGGTACTTACGGGGCGCAGCATTTCCCGGATACCATTCCCGACAGGGAAAAACAGGCGCGCCGCGACCGTATCATGTCCCTGCAAGCGCGCATTTCGCAACAACTGAACGAAGAAAAAATCGGGAAGACTTTCCGCACCCTTATTGACCGGCAAGAAGGCGATTACTATGCCGGTCGCACGCAGTATGATTCGCCGGAAGTGGACGGCGAAGTGCTGGTTTCGCCGGCAAACAATGCCCTGCAACCGGGAAAGTTTTACGACGTCCTTAT
>JAITKG010000186.1 GCA_031278495.1 Prevotellaceae bacterium
TAAAATCACCCACTCCCGGAATAGCCGGAAAATCAGCAGGGAAGAAACTGAATGATAATACTGGAAAGATGAAAGTTAAAATTATTTTGGTCTTTTTGACAAACGCTAATAATGAAGAATATGCAGCGTATTTTAACCTGGTAAGTTAAAATCGATACAAAGGTAATATAAAGTGGATTAAGTACAAATTTTTACATAAATTTTTTTAAAAAAAAAGGAAATGATGTGGAGATGTGGAGATGTGGCTGGCGCGGCAACTAATGTGAAAAAAGCCCCCTAACCCCCAAAGGGGGAACAAGGGATTTACGGATTTACAGATTTACGGATTTACAGATTGAGGCTGGCGCGGCAACTGATGTGAAGATGTGGAGATGTGGAAATGTGGCTGGCGCGGCAACTGATGTGAAGATGTGGCGATGTGGCTGACGCGGCGGAAACTTTCAACTTTCAACTTTCAACTAAAAAAGCGCATTTATCGCCCGAAGGGCATTTATCGCGCGAAGCGCATTCACTTTCAACTTTCAACTAAATTAGCGGCTTGCGCCTCGCCGCTCCGGTCGGAATGACGCGCCTTTGCGCCCGTGCCTCATCATTCCCCTTTTGTGGGAAAAGGAGAGACAGTCAATTGTTTCTCCTTTTTTTGCATTAGAATACAACCTGCAAATATCGCAATGGTTTTTATTTCGACAATTCCAGCATCCGCAAAATTGATTTTTCCGCTTTTTTCCTGACAGTTTCAGCAACGAATACTTCCGGCTGTTCATTTTCCAGCGCCCAATAAATTTTTTCGACAGTGGTCAATTTCATAAATTGGCAATCATTGCATGCGCCGCAGTCGTCAGCAAGGGCAGAAGCGGGAGCCGCAATGCCCGGAAGCGGAAGAAACGTTTTCTGCGGGCTTTCTTTTTGCATTTGAAAAATAACGCCGGGTTCTGTTACTACGATATATTCCTGCGCTTCGTCCTTTCTCGTAAAATTCAATAATGCCGCTGTGGAACCGATAAAATCAGCCAGTAATAAAACCGGCCTTTTGCATTCGGGATGCGCCAGCGTTTTCGCGCCGGGATGCTGTTTTTTCAATGCCGCCAATTTTTCCGCAGAAAACGCTTCATGCACATGGCAGGCGCCATTCCATACCAGCATATCAGCACGACCGGTAATACTTTTTATATAGTTTCCCAAATTCCTGTCGGGCGCAAAAATAATTTTTTCATTTTTTGGTAAACTATTAACAATTTTCAACGCATTACTGGAAGTGCAGCAAATATCCGTAAGCGCTTTTATATCCGCGCTGGTATTGACATACGAGATGACCGTATGCTCCGGATGTTCTTCTATGAATTTCTTAAAATCGTCCGGACGGCACGACTCTGCCAATGAACAGCCGGCATTCAAATCGGGTAATAACACTTTCTTCTGCGGCGACAAAATTTTTGCCGTTTCCGCCATAAAATGCACGCCGGCAAATACAATTATATCCGCACCGGTAGCAGCCGCCTGCTCCGACAGTTGAAGGCTGTCGCCAACGAAATCAGCTATTTCCTGCACTTCGGGACGCTGGTAAAAATGCGCTAAAATAACAGCGTTTTTTGCTTTCCGTAATTGATTTATTTTTTCTACCATAAATTTCTTTTCACATTTTTAACAATTTTTCTTTTCATAAAGATAAAAAAAAATAAAAAATTTATACCTTTTTTTGTGATGATGAAATGTGTATTTTGTGGATAAAAATTTCGTTATTCACTTTGATTTTTCCGATTTACTGTTTATTCACCGGGCATTAACAAAATTAGCGGCGACGAACTATTGACAGCTACATTTTTGCTAAAATTTTACACATTATAAACAATTTTTATTGTTAATAATTCGTACTTTTTTCACCGTTGTTAATGGGTGTTTTCCGGTGGATAAATTGTGGAATTATTTTAATATTTTTATTTGCCGTTTTCATAACTATTTTTAATAATGTTTGACTTTTATTTTTCCAAAAATAGTTTTTATTTTTTAATAAAAGAAATGAACAAAAATATAAACAAGTTATTAAAACTTTATTTCAACAAAGGGCAGGTTCAAATACCAATTGTCACCGGATTATTCCATGCGGTGGCAAATACATGCTACGGCGATTCAAAGTTAAGTAATTTTCCTGGCATGCGGTTAATTTTGTATTGAAAATGTAATGTGGAATATTTTACCCCTGCATGGAATAATCCGGTTGTATAGGATAATTACGCCCACCCCGTTTGGTAACTCGCGCCTTGCCTCTTTTAATCCGTAAATTTTTCCTACCTTTGCCTATTCGTATTTTTACCCGTCATGGCAAAAAGTAAAGACCTGACCGATGCACAGAAGAAGTCGGATATGTTGAAAAACAAATATCTGGTTACCGTTTACAATGACACTACTTTGGAACAGGTAAGCCATTTCCGCATATCGGGACTGGGGGCTATCATTTCCGGCGCGATGTTGATGATTGCAGTCGTTGTTACCGTGACTGTTTTGATAGCGTTTACCAGTTTGCGTGAATTTATTCCCGGCTATCCGGATGCGACTACCCGCGAGAAAATCGTTGCCAACGCCTTGCGTACCGATTCGCTGGAGCAGTTGTTGCACCAGTGGGAGCGGCATCTGACCAATATCAATTTATTACTGTCGGGGCAAGACCCGCCGCCGATAGATATGGAGCAGCCTGCGGCGTCAACGGTTTCTTCCGACAACGCTGCCTCGTTTGTGCCGTCGCGTGAAGATTCGCTATTGCGGCAGGAAATCGAAGAATACGATATTTACGACCCCGTGCCAGCTACCACCAATCCGCTGGAGAAACAGGAATCATTGGAAAACCTGTTCCTCTTCAAGCCGGTGCAGGGCATGGTGTCCGACAAGTTTGATGTTAAAACCAACCATTTGGCGGTGGATATTGTGGCTGCGCCGAGCGCGCCGGTGATGTCGGTGCTTGACGGCACGGTTATCATGGCGAACTGGATTGCCGAAACCGGCTACGTTATACAAGTGCAGCACAACAATGATATTCTTTCGGTGTATAAACACAATGAAAAGTTATTGAAAAAGCAGGGCGACCGCGTAAAAGCCGGCGAGGCGATAGCCATTGTCGGGAACTCGGGCGAACTTACCACCGGTCCGCATCTTCATTTTGAACTTTGGTACAAGGGCGTACCTGTTGACCCGTTGAAATATATCAGTTTTGAATAGGAAAAGTATTACCATATTGGGTTCTACCGGCTCTATCGGCGTGCAGGCGCTTGAAGTTATTGCGCAGCATCCTGATGCGTTTTCCGTAGAGGTATTGACGGCGCAGGACAATGCGGCATTGCTCATCGAACAGGCGGTCGCCTTTCAGCCCAATGCGGTGGTCATCGGCAACGAAACAAAATACGCAGAAGTGGCGGCGGCATTGAAGAAGTATCCGGTAAAAGTATTTGCAGGCGCGGCTTCGCTGTGCGGCGTGGCGGCTTGGGATACGGCGGATATGGTGCTTTCAGCGCTGCTCGGCTTTGCGGGATTGCAGCCGGCATTGAACGCACTGAAAGCTGGGAAACCGTTGGCATTAGCCAATAAGGAAACATTAGTGGTTGCCGGCGCATTGGTCATGCAGGCGGCACGGGAACACCGCGCGCCGCTGCTTCCGGTGGATTCGGAACATTCGGCAATCTTTCAATGCCTGTTGGGCGAACCGGGGGCGATAGAAAAAATCTACCTCACGGCGTCGGGTGGACCTTTCCTGCATACGCTGCCGGAACAAATGGAAAAAATTACCCCGAACGACGCTTTGCGCCATCCAAACTGGCGCATGGGCGCGAAAATTACGGTTGATTCCGCCACGATGATGAACAAAGGGCTGGAGGTGATAGAGGCGCACTGGCTGTTTTCGCTGCCTGCCGAAAAAATAGCGGTGCTGGTGCATCCGCAGTCTATCGTCCATTCTATGGTGCAATTCGCCGACGGCGCGGTGAAGGCGCAACTCGGCATTCCCGATATGAAATTGCCGATACAGTATGCTTTGGGTTTTCCGCAACGCTTGCCGCTTGCTGCGCCGCGCGTGGACTTTCCGGAAATGGGGGCATTGACTTTCTTCGCGCCCGATGAGGAAAAATTTCCCTGCCTGGCATTTGCCCGCGAAGCCCTGAAACGCGGCGGGAACATACCTTGCGCCATGAGTGCGGCAAATGAAGCCGCCGTAGCGGCGTTTTTACAGGAGCGCATTACCTTCTTGCAAATCGCCCGGACGGTGGAAAAAGTTATGCAACGCATTCCGTTCATCGCCGCGCCCACCCTCGCCGACCTGCAACAAACCGACGCAGCGGCGCGGGCGTTAGTTAAGAACTAAAAATAATGTGCTAATTTAATGAATAGTTGAAAATGGAGAGTGGAAAATTGGCGGACGCCATAATTAAAAATTAGAAATCAGAAATTAGAAATCAACATGGAAGTTTTAATAAAAATCATACAATTGATAGCCTCGCTTTCGCTATTGATAATTGTGCATGAACTGGGGCATTACTTGTTTGCCCGCCTTTTCAAAATGCGGGTCGATAAATTTTACCTGTGTTACAATCCCTGGTTTTCTATTGTCCGCATAAAGCGCATAAAAGGACGGTTGTCTTTTAGCTGGTTCTCGCCTGCGCCGCCCGATAGCTGGAAAGCCTGTCCCGGAAAGACCGAATGGGGTCTTGGCTGGCTGCCGTTTGGCGGGTACTGCAAAATCGCCGGCATGGTAGACGAAAGTATGGACAAAGAACAATTACAGCAACCGCCGCAACCTTGGGAATTTCGTACGCATCCCGCCTGGCAGCGCATGTTTGTGATGGTCGGCGGCGTGCTGTTCAATGTCCTTTTTGCCGTGCTGGTGTACTGGGGCATGCTGTTCACTTGGGGTGAACGTTACCTGGCGAATAAAGACGCCGCTTACGGCGTGCAATGCGATACCCTTGCTATGGAAATGGGCTTCCGGCACGGCGACAAAATCCTTGCGCTCGAAGGGCTGCCGGTGGAACGGTTTCAGGATATTCAATTCAATTTAATCCGCAATCAGGCGAAAGAAGCGACGGTCATCCGACATGGCGATACCGTGACGTTCCGTATCGACGAGCGGTACATGAAAGCATTGCTGAATAAGCGGCATTTTGTGTTTGAACCACGCATACCTTTTGAAATAGCTTACATTCCCGATACCTCCCGCAATGCGCATGCGGGATTGCACGCCGGCGACCGCGTGGTGGCGGTGGATTCGCTGCCGGTGTTCATCCTGCAGGACGTGCGGCAGGCATTGCAACAACGGAAAAGCCAAACCGTACAACTCACCGTTGACCGCCACGATACATTGCTGGTCGTGCCGGTAAGCGTCAGCGAACATGGGGCGATAGGAGTAGTGATGAACAACCTGCTGGGCTGCTTTTTCCCGGTAGTCGAAAAGAGGTATTCGTTCTTTGCCGCGCTGCCTGCGGGAGTCAGCAAGGGTTACACGACCATTGTCAATTATGTAAAAGAGCTGGGATTGATATTTTCGCCGAAAACGGAAGCATACAAATCGCTCGGCAGTTTTATCACCATTGCCAATATTTTTCCCGGCACATGGGACTGGGAAACCTTTTGGAGCATTACTGCCATGCTGTCTATCATGTTGGCGGTGTTAAATATTTTGCCCATTCCCGCGTTGGACGGCGGTCATTTAATGTTTGTGCTGTACGAAATAATTACACGCCGCAAGCCCAGCGAAAAAGCGTTGGAGGCGGCGCAGTGGTTTGGTTTCATGTTATTGATCCTGCTTATGGCATTCGCCTTCGGCAATGATATTGTGCGGAATTTCTTTTAGGCAGCCCTGCGGTTACCGGAAGGAAAATAAAATTTGTAAATGAAAAAAATAGTTTTTTTGTGGCGTTAATAAAACCCCCTAACCCCCGAAAGGGGAACACGGGAATTAAGAATTAGAAATTAAGAATTAAGAATTGGCTGGCGTGGCTACGGGAAAGACGCCGTGCCGGGCAAATGGACGATTGAAGACGGCTGTATCAAGTTTAACGGATCCGGCGGCGGCGAAGCGCAGGAAGCCGCCGGCGGCGACCTTATCTTCAACCACAAGTTCAAAAATTTTGAATTGTTGCTGGAATGGAAAATTTCCAAAGGCGGCAACTCCGGCATCCTTTACCTCGCGCAGGAAGTAGAAACGAAAGATAAGGACGGGAACACGAAATTAGAGCCGATATATATTTCATCGCCCGAATTTCAATTGCTGGACAATGAAAACCATCCCGATGCTAAATTGGGCAAGGATAATAACCGGCAAGCCGCTTCGCTGTATGACATGATTCCGGCTGTTCCGCAAACTGCCAAGCCTTTTGGTGAATGGAATGAGGCAAAAGTGATGGTGTATCA
>JAITKG010000093.1 GCA_031278495.1 Prevotellaceae bacterium
TCCAAGCTGAGGGTCGCGGGTTCGAACCTCGTCTTCCGCTCAAAAGGCCAGCGTAGCTCAGTGGTAGAGCGCTTCCTTGGTAAGGAAGAGGTCGTGAGTTCAATTCTCACCGCCGGCTCAAAGGGATAATGAAAGGATAAACACAACATACAACAATAACAGTAAAAAAAATTAAAAATTTTAAAACGAATAATTATGGCAAAAGAAACATTCCAACGGACGAAACCTCACGTTAACATTGGAACCATCGGTCACGTAGACCATGGTAAAACTACTTTGACCGCTGCAATTACTACAGTTCTTGCAAAACAAGGTCTTTCGCAAGTGCGCTCTTTCGATTCTATTGACAACGCACCCGAAGAAAAAGAACGCGGTATTACCATTAACACTGCGCATGTGGAATACGAAACGGCTGCCCGCCACTATGCACACGTAGACTGTCCGGGTCACGCCGATTATGTGAAGAACATGGTTACCGGCGCAGCCCAGATGGACGGCGCTATTCTCGTGGTGGCTGCTACCGACGGTCCCATGCCGCAAACGCGTGAACACATCTTGTTGGCACGTCAGGTAAATGTTCCCCGTATCGTTGTTTTCCTGAACAAGGTAGATATGGTGGACGACCCTGAAATGCTTGACCTGGTTGAAATGGAAGTACGCGAATTGTTGAGCTTCTACCAGTTCGACGGCGACAATGCGCCTATCATTCGCGGTTCTGCATTGGGCGGTTTGAACGGTGATCCCAAATGGGAAGAAAAAATTATCGAATTGATGAATGCCGTTGATGAATACATTCCTATTCCTCCGCGCGAAAATGAAAAACCTTTCGTTATGCCGGTAGAAGACGTATTCTCTATCACCGGTCGTGGAACGGTTGCTACAGGCCGTATCGAAACGGGTATAATTAAAGTAGGCGAAGAAGTGGAAATTATCGGTTTGGGCGAAAAACCGCAAAAGACAACGGTTACCGGCGTTGAAATGTTCCGCAAATTGTTAGACCAGGGCGAAGCGGGCGACAATGTAGGTTTGCTGTTGCGCGGTATCGACAAAAAAGATATCAAACGCGGGCAAGTTATTGCACGTCCGAATACCATTAAACCGCATAAGAAATTCGAAGCGGAAATTTACGTGTTGAAAAAAGAAGAAGGCGGGCGCCATACGCCATTCCATAATAAATACCGTCCGCAATTCTACCTGCGTACATTGGACATTACGGGGGAAATCACCTTGCCGCAAGGCGTAGAAATGGTAATGCCGGGCGATAATGTAACGATTACCGTAGATTTGATTTACCCGGTGGCAATGAGCGAAGGGTTGCGTTTTGCTATCCGCGAAGGCGGTCGTACGGTAGGCGCCGGACAGGTAACTAAAATTATTGAATAATTTTATTGGTTTAATTAAGTAATGGTTGCCGTTAATTTACGCCCTGCCGGATTTAAGCGGCCGCTGTTAATGATACAAATTAACCAAAAATCTGCATCACATGCGTAAGCACCGAGTATATATCGGGGTTTACGCATGTAAAAACAGGGGCATAGTTCAAGGGTAGAATAGCGGTCTCCAAAACCGTTGATGGGCGTTCGAATCGCTCTGTCCCTGCGAGTAACAAGGCGGTGTGTTACGGCTGCCAAGTGAAAATAAATGAATATAGCCGGAAAATTTGCAACAGCTTCCAATGTAAATGAACGGCACAAGTCATTAACAACAATGAAAAAAATTAAAACGTACATCAAAGAATCGTACAACGAATTAGTGCATAAGGTGTCGTGGCCCACGTGGTCGCAGCTGCAAAGCAGCGCTATTGTGGTAATGATCGGGTCGGTAGTGCTGGCGCTGGTAGTGCTGGTTATGGACTTGGCATTTAAAAACGGCATGTCATTTATTTACGAAATGTTGTACTAAAAGCTTAAAAGAAAATGAGCGAAGTTACCAAACAATGGTATGTGTTGAGGGCTGCCGGCGGTCGCGAAAAAAAGGCTAAGGAGTATATTGAAAACGAAATAAAACGTTTGAAGCTCCAAGAATACGTGTCGCAAGTACTCATCCCGACCGAGAAAATTTACCAGGTAAAAAATGGTAAAAAAGTTAGTAAAGATCGCATCTATTTTCCGGGTTACGTTTTAGTAGAAGCCGCTCTGGTAGGGGAAGTAGAACATGTCTTACGTAATATTCCGAATGTTTCCGGTTTCTTAGGGGAAACCAAAGGCTCCAAACCTATGGCGTTACGCTTATCGGAAGTGAACCGCATTTTAGGTCGCGTGGACGAACTGTCGGAAGTTAATAACGAAGAAAATGTTACTCCATTTGTAGTCGGCGAGCCGGTGAAAGTAACCGATGGTCCTTTCAATGGTTTCGACGGCATCATAGAGGAAGTGAATGAAGACAAAAAGAAATTGAAAGTAATGGTCAAAATTTTTGGTCGTAAAACCTTACTCGAATTAGGCTTCATACAAGTAGAAAAAGAATAACAAACAAACATTATGGCTAAAGAAATTGCCGGACTAATCAAATTACAAATCAAAGGCGGGGCGGCTAATCCCTCTCCGCCGGTAGGTCCTGCATTGGGTTCCAAAGGTGTGAACATAATGGAGTTTTGCAAGCAGTTCAATGCTCGTACGCAAGACAAAGCAGGAAAAGTATTGCCTGTTATCATTACTGTTTACAGCGATAAATCGTTTGATTTTATCGTGAAACAACCCCCGGTTGCCGTGCAGCTTAAAGAAGCTGCCAAAATACAATCGGGTTCCCCCGAACCTAATCGCAAGAAAGTAGCTACCGTAACATGGGAACAAGTTCGTGCTATTGCTCAGGACAAAATGCCCGATATGAACGCCTTTACGCTCAAATCGGCTATGAGTATGGTAGCAGGAACAGCCCGCAGCATGGGAATTACCGTTGATGGAAATTTCCCTGCCGATGTAAACTAAAAAACATGCAAAGATGAGTAAGTTGACAAAAAAACAAAAAGTTGCCTACGCGAAGGTAGAACCCACTAAACAATACAAAATAACCGAAGCCGCACAATTAGTAAAAGATACCACTTTTACGAAATTTGATGCGTCGGTGGATATGGCGGTGCGTTTGGGCGTGGATCCCCGCAAAGCGAACCAAATGGTACGCGGCGTAGTAACTCTTCCGCATGGAACAGGAAAAACTACTCGTGTATTAGTGCTGTGCACGCCCGATAAAGAGGCGGAAGCGAAAGCGGCAGGCGCTGATCACGTAGGATTGGATGAGTATATCGAGAAAATTAAAGGTGGATGGACAGACATTGACGTTATCATTTGTACCCCGTCAGTAATGGCGAAAGTTGGTGCATTGGGGCGCGTGTTAGGTCCGCGTGGCTTGATGCCGAACCCTAAAACCGGTACTGTAACGATGGAAATCGGTAAAGCAGTAGAGGAAGTAAAAGCAGGGAAAATCGACTTCAAAGTAGATAAGCAAGGTATCGTTCACGCATCCATCGCAAAGGTATCGTTTGATGCAACCAAAATTGCCGATAACGCTTCCGAACTCTTGAATACCATTGTGAAACTAAAACCTTCTTCGTTGAAGGGTACTTACATTAAGAGCGTTTACTTGTCGTCCACAATGGGCCCCGGCGTCAATGTGGATACCAAAGTATTAACAGTTGCCGAATAATCAAAAACGAATGAAACAATGAGAAAAGAAGAAAAGAGCGCGATTATTGACAGATTAGCAGAGCAACTGCAACAAACGCCTAATTTTTACATAGCCGATATTTCCGGCTTGAACGCTGAAAAAACAACACAGCTTCGACGGCTTTGTTTTGAGAAAAAAGTGAAATTGGTGGTGGTGAAAAATACCCTGCTGCAAAAAGCTTTGGAAAAAAACAAATTCGTCGAAACCGATTTGTACAGCGCATTGAACGGTCCCACTTCCGTGATGTTTACCGAAGTCGTTAACGCTCCCGCTAAGTTGATAAAAGAATTTAGCGCAGCCAACGGCAAACCCGAATTGAAAGGCGCATACGTGCAGGAATGCTTGTACGTAGGAGCAAGCAATTTGGAAATATTGGTAAATATGAAATCACGCGAAGAGTTGATAGGCGATATCATCGGATTATTGCAATCACCTGCCCAATCTGTTATTTCCGCATTACAATCAAGCGGCGGCAAATTGGCGGGTATTGTGAAAACCCTTTCAGAACGCCCCGAATAAAACAAACAGGCAATATTGCCTGCTAATAAAGTAAAAAAATAAAAACATTAAAAAATAAAAAACATCATGGCAGATACCAAAAAAATCGCAGAAGAATTGGTAAACCTTACCGTAAAAGAAGTTCAAGAATTAGCTACTATTCTTAAAGAAGAATATGGCATCGAACCGGCAGCCGCTGCAGTAGCAGTAGCCGCTCCGGCAGCAGGCGGCGCAGGTGCGGCGGAAGCTGAGCAAACAGCATTC
Organism: Prevotellaceae bacterium; assembly: GCA_031278495.1. Classification (GTDB taxonomy): domain Bacteria; phylum Bacteroidota; class Bacteroidia; order Bacteroidales; family UBA932; genus JAIRKX01. The sequence continues at coordinate 4,426 of JAITKG010000093.1, forward strand.
GACGTGATCCTGACATCACCAGGACAAACTAAATTGCAAATCGTGAAAGTGGTAAAAGACATCACCGGTTTGGGCTTGAAAGAAGCTAAAGATTTAGTAGACGCTGCTCCGAAAGCGGTAAAAGAAAAAGTTTCTAAAGCTGAAGCGGAACAAATCAAGGCGCAACTCGAAGAAGCGGGCGGGGAAGTTGAAGTTAAATAAACTTTCCTCCCGTATCAATCGGGAACCCTAACACAGGTTTAGAACCCTTCACCGGGTTCTAAGCCTTTTTGTCGTTAATAAGTTTATAGTTCAACTAATCCGAATAAAATGTCGCAAAGAAACAATAATCAACGCATCACATTTGCCTCTTCCAAAAGCGCGCTGGAGTATCCTGACTTTTTGGAAATACAATTAAAATCGTTTCAAGATTTTTTTCAACTTGAAACCATCGCCGAAAACCGTAAGAACGAAGGCCTGTTCAAAGTTTTTCAGGAAAATTTCCCGATTACAGATACACGTAATAATTTCGTTCTCGAATTTGTAGATTACTTTGTGGATCCGCCACGATACTCGCTTGAAGAGTGTTTGGATCGTGGTCTTACCTACAGCGTGCCGCTCAAAGCAAAATTAAAATTATACTGCACTGACCCGGAACATGAAGATTTTGACACCGTCATTCAAGATGTATTTTTGGGGACAGTGCCATACATGACGCCTCGCGGAACTTTTATTATCAACGGTTCTGAGCGTGTAGTGGTGTCGCAGTTGCACCGTTCGCCCGGCGTATTTTTCGGGCAAAGCATTCATGCCAACGGCACTAAATTGTATTCGGCGCGTATCATCCCATTCAAGGGGTCGTGGATAGAATTTGCTACGGACATCAACAATGTGATGTATGCTTATATTGACCGGAAGAAAAAATTACCGGTAACCACTTTGCTTCGCGCCATTGGTTACGAAAGCGACAAAGATATTTTGGAAATATTCGGGTTGGCTGATGAAATCAAAGTAAATCCAACTGCCTTGAAAAGGGTAGTGGGACGCAAACTTGCCGCCCGCGTACTGAAAACGTGGATTGAAGATTTTGTGGACGAAGATACCGGCGAAGTAGTTTCTATTGAACGAAACGAAGTGGTGCTTGACCGCGAAACTATTCTTGAGGAAGCGCACATTGATTTAATGATCGACTCCGGCGCAATGACAATATTGGTGCATAAAGAAGACGCCAATATCAGCGATTTCGCTATTATCCACAATACTTTGCAAAAAGACCCGTGTAATTCGGAAAAAGAAGCGGTGGTGTACATCTATCGTCAATTGCGCAACTCCGAACCGCCTGACGAAGCCACAGCCCGCGACGTAATTGATAAATTGTTTTTTTCCGACAAACGGTATGATCTGGGAGAAGTAGGACGTTTCCGCCTCAACCGCAAATTAGATTTGCGTACTCCTGCAGGCGTTCGTGTGCTTACGAAAGAAGACATTATCGCCATTATAAAACATTTGATCCAGTTAATCAATTCGCGTACCGACGTAGATGATATTGACCTTGAGTAACCGCCGTGTGCGTACGGTCGGCGAGCAGCTTGCCAACCAGTTTAGCGTGGGTTTGGCGCGCATGGCGCGTACCATTCGCGAACGGATGAACGTACGCGATAATGAAGTATTTGTACCAACCGATTTAATTAACGCGAAAACGCTGTCTTCCGTGATTAACTCGTTTTTCGGAACGAGCCAGTTGTCGCAGTTCATGGATCAGACCAACCCACTGGCGGAAATGACGCATAAACGTCGTATGTCTGCCCTTGGTCCCGGCGGTTTGTCGCGTGAGCGCGCAGGCTTTGAAGTGCGCGACGTGCATTATACGCATTACGGGCGGTTATGCCCGATTGAAACGCCGGAAGGTCCGAATATCGGTTTAATTTCTTCGTTGTGCGTGTATGCGCGTATCAATGATTTGGGCTTCATTGAAACGCCATACCTGAAAGTAGAAGGCGGAAAAGTTGAACGCTCTGCGAAAAATGTGGTGTACATGAGCGCCGAAGAAGAAGAATATAAAATGGTGGCGCAAGCTAACGCCAGCATTAACGATAAAGGCGAATTTACGGATGACCGCGTTAAATGCCGCTACGAAGCCGACTACCCGGTGGTAACCTCCGATAAAGTGGACTTGGTGGATATTGCGCCAAACCAAATTGCGTCGGTAGCCGCATCGTTAATTCCTTTCTTGGAACATGATGACGCTAACCGTGCATTGATGGGTTCTAACATGATGCGGCAGGCTGTTCCGTTAGTCCGCCCGCAAGTGCCTATCGTTGGAACAGGCTTGGAAAGTTATGTAGCGCGCGACAGCCGTACGCAAATTACCGCCGAAGGAAAAGGCGATGTCGTGTATGTGGACGCCAACGAAATTCATATTAAATATGAACGGAGCGAAACGGAACGTTATGCAAGTTTCGACCCGGAAGTCAGCATTTACAAATTACCGATTTACCGTAAAACCAACCAAAGCACCACCATTCACTTGCGACCTACGGTACGTAAGGGAGATAAAGTGGTGGAAGGACAAATCCTCACGGATGGTTACGGGACGCAAGATAGCGAATTGGCATTAGGCACTAATTTGAAAGTGGCATTTATGCCTTGGAAAGGTTACAATTTTGAAGACGCTATTGTGCTTTCGGAACGCTTGGTGCGCGAGGATGTCCTGACTTCTATCCATGTGGATGAATACATCATGGAAGTGCGCGACACGAAACGCGGCTTGGAAGAATTAACCAATGATATTCCAAATGTGAGCGAAGAAGCCACGAAAAATTTGGATGAAAACGGTATAGTCCGCGTTGGCGCAAACGTAGAGCCCGGCGATATTTTGATTGGCAAGATAACACCGAAAGGTGAAAGCGACCCGTCGCCGGAAGAAAAATTATTGCGTGCTATTTTCGGCGATAAAGCCGGCGATGTGAAAGACGCTTCATTACGTGCAACGCCTTCGTTATATGGTACGGTTATCGAACGCCGCTTGTTCTCCAAAGTAGCGAAAGAAAGCGGAAAGAAGGGTAAACAAGCCAGCAAACTGCAAATGCAAAAAGTAGATGACGAGTTTGAAAAGAAAGCAAAAATATTGAAGGAACAGCTCGTCGAAAAATTATACAGGCTATTGGAAGGCAAGACCGCTCAAGTTGTTTCGGATATTTATGGCGCTGAAATTATCGGCAAAGGCATGAAGTTTACGCAACGCGGATTGATGGCTATTGATTACGAAAATATCAATCCGAACAAGTGGACGAACGATAAAGATGCGAATACGCTTATCAAAAAAACCATCAACAATTATTTGATACGTTACAAGGAATATGATGCGGAAGTGAAGCGTATCAAGTATAACCTGACTATTGGCGATGAATTGCCTTCGGGTATTATTCAATTAGCGAAGGTATATATCGCGAAAAAACGCAAAATCAAAGTAGGTGATAAAATGGCGGGACGCCACGGAAACAAAGGTATTGTAGCGCGTGTTGTCCGCGACGAAGATATGCCATTTTTGGAAGACGGCACTATTGTGGATATTGTATTAAATCCGTTGGGCGTGCCTTCGCGTATGAACTTGGGGCAAATTTACGAAACTGTGTTGGGATGGGCAGGCAAGGAGCTTGGATTGAAATTCAGCACGCCTATTTTTGACGGCGCAACTTTGGAACAAATTACGGAATACACCGAAAAAGCGCAACTCCCGATGTATGGGCGCACTTATTTGCGCGACGGCGGCACCGGCGAATTATTCGATCAACCGGCAACCGTCGGCGTGATTTACATGATTAAACTCGGACACATGGTGGACGACAAAATGCATGCACGTTCTATCGGTCCCTATTCGCTGATTACGCAACAACCATTGGGCGGTAAAGCCCAGTTTGGCGGGCAGCGTTTTGGGGAAATGGAAGTTTGGGCGCTCGAAGCGTTTGGCTCTTCAAATATTTTGCAGGAAATCCTGACAATTAAATCCGATGACGTTAACGGGCGTGCGCGCGCTTATGAAGCCATTGTGAAAGGCGAGCCGATGCCTGCGCCGGGAATTCCCGAAGCATTGAACGTTATCCTGCATGAGTTGCGGGGCTTGGGTTTGAGCCTTCGGTTAGAATAAAAATAATATAGAATAATTAAAGTCAATAAGAAATATGGCGCTGAAAAAAGAGAATAAGCAAAAAAGCAACTTCAATAAAATTACTATTGGGTTGGCTTCGCCTGAAGAAGTGCTGGAATACTCCAGCGGCGAGGTGTTGAAGCCTGAAACCATCAATTACCGCACATATAAACCGGAACGCGACGGGTTATTTTGCGAACGCATATTCGGACCGTCGAAAGACTACGAATGCCATTGCGGGAAGTATAAACGCATCCGCTATCGTGGAATCGTTTGCGACCGTTGCGGGGTGGAAGTTACCGAGAAAAAAGTACGCCGCGAACGTATGGGGCATATCACGCTTACGGTGCCGGTGGCGCATATTTGGTATTTCCGTTCAACGCCCAATAAAATCGGGTATTTATTGGGTATTCCTGCAAAAAAACTGGAAGCTATCGTATATTACGAACGTTACATCGTAGTGCAGCCGGGCGTTGCAGTGAAAGACGGCGTGAAAGCAAACGATTACCTGTCGGAAGAAGAATACCTTCATATAAGGGAGTCTTTGCCTAAGGAAAATCAATTGCTCGACGATGAAGACCCCAATAAATTCATTGCCGGCATGGGCGCGGAAATATTATTGAAAATGCTTTCGAGGCTGGATTTGGACGCTTTGTCGTATGACTTGCGCCACAAAGCCGATAACGAAACATCGCAACAACGCAAGGAAGAAGCATTGAAACGCTTGAGCGTAGTGGAAGCTTTCCGCGAATCGAAGCATATCAACAATCCCGAATGGATGATTATGAAAGTCATCCCGGTTATTCCGCCGGATTTGCGCCCGTTGGTGCCGTTGGATGGCGGGCGTTTCGCTACGTCCGACCTGAACGATTTGTACCGTCGCGTAATTATTCGCAATAACCGTTTGAAACGCTTGATTGAAATCAAAGCGCCCGAAGTGATTTTGCGCAATGAAAAACGCATGTTGCAGGAAGCGGTGGATTCATTGTTCGACAACTCGCGCAAATCGAATGCGGTAAAAACCGATTCGAACCGTGCGTTAAAATCGCTTTCCGATAGCTTGAAAGGCAAGCAGGGACGCTTCCGCCAGAATTTGCTCGGTAAACGCGTAGACTATTCGGCGCGTTCGGTAATTGTGGTCGGTCCGGAATTAAAAATGCACGAATGCGGTTTGCCGAAAGACATGGCAGCCGAGCTTTACAAGCCGTTTGTCATTCGTAAGTTGATAGAACGCGGTATTGTGAAAACTGTAAAATCGGCGAAAAAAATAGTAGACCGTAAAGACGCCGTAGTATGGGATATTTTGGAAAATGTGATGAAAGGGCATCCGGTATTATTGAACCGCGCCCCTACGTTGCACCGCTTGGGTATTCAGGCTTTCCAGCCGAAATTGATAGAAGGTAAAGCTATCCAGTTGCACCCGTTGTCGTGTACGGCTTTCAATGCCGACTTCGACGGCGACCAGATGGCCGTTCACTTGCCATTGGGCAATGCCGCCATCCTGGAAGCGCAGTTATTGATGCTTGGTTCGCACAACATCTTGAATCCCGCAAACGGCGCGCCTATCACAGTGCCTTCGCAAGACATGGTCTTGGGTCTGTACTATATTACCAAAGCCTTGAAAGGCGCGAAAGGAGAGGGATCGGTATTTTATGGTCCAAAAGAAGTAACGATTGCCTACAACGAAAAAGCAGTGGATTTGCACGCGGTGATTAAAGTGCGCGTGAACCTTTGGCAGCCCGACAATACTTACAAAAGCGAAGTAATAGAAACTACGGTAGGGCGCATATTATTTAACCAGGTAGTGCCTAAAGAAGCCGGATACATCAACGAAGTATTAACAAAAAAATCACTGCGCGATATTATCGGGAAAGTATTAAAAATAGCCGGCGTGGCGGTTACATCCAAGTTTTTGGACGATATTAAGAATCTCGGCTACCAAATGGCATTCCGTGGCGGTTTGTCGTTTAACTTGAGCGATGTGATTGTTCCGAAAGAAAAAGAAAAATTGGTGAGCGAAGGCTATGCGTCTGTTGAAGAAGTGGTGAACAACTACAACATGGGTTTCATTACAAACAACGAACGCTACAACCAGATTATTGATATTTGGACGCACACTAACGCCAAACTTACGCAAACGGTGATGAAACAACTGTCGAGCGACAAAGGCGGTTTCAACTCTGTATACATGATGTTGGATTCCGGCGCGCGTGGCTCGAAAGAACAAATTCGCCAGTTGACAGGTATGCGCGGTTTAATGGCGAAACCGCAAAAATCAGGCGCAACAAGCGCAGAAATTATTGAGAACCCGATTTTGTCAAACTTCAAAGAAGGACTGTCGGTGTTGGAATATTTTATTTCCACACACGGTGCGCGGAAAGGGTTGGCGGATACGGCGCTGAAAACGGCGGACGCCGGTTACCTTACCCGCCGCCTCGTGGACGTATCGCAAGATGTAATCATCAATGAAGACGATTGCGGTACATTGCGCGGTCTGGTCGCTTCGGCTATCAAGAACAACGACGAAGTGGTCGAATCGCTTTATGACCGTATCTTGGGACGCACCTCCGTGCATGACGTTACCCATCCGCTGACGGGGGAACTGATTGTAGCGGCAGGCGAAGAAATAACCGAAAGCATTGCGCAAACCATCGAAGCCTCGCCGATTGAACAGGTGGAAATCCGTTCGGCATTAACCTGCGAATCGAAAAAAGGTATTTGCGCCAAATGTTATGGGCGCAATCTTGCTACCGGTCGCATGGTGGAACGCGGCGAAGCGGTCGGCGTTATTGCGGCGCAGTCTATCGGCGAGCCGGGAACGCAGTTAACTTTGCGTACTTTCCACGTCGGCGGTACGGCTTCGAGTATTGCATCCGACAATAAAGTTATTGCACGTTACGACGGCAGGCTGGAAATTGACGAATTGCGCGTAGTGAATAAACTTTCCGACAACGGCTCGAAAGTCGATATTGTTATCGGGCGGCTGGCGGAAATGCGTATCGTCGATAAAAATACAGACATCGCGCTCTATCACCACAGTATTCCTTACGGCGCGCAGCTTTATATGAAGCATGGCGCGGATGTAAAAAGAGGCGATTTGATTTGCGAATGGGATCCATACAACGCCGTGATTATTTCAGAACTTTCCGGTAAAATAGCGTTCGACAGCGTAGTCGAAGGCGTTACATTCCGCGAAGAAACGGACGAAACAACCGGCTACCGCGAAAAAGTAATCATTGAATCCCGCGACAAATCACGCAACCCGACGGTACGTATTTTGGACGCAAAAGGCGATGAAATTAAACAATACAACTTGCCGGTGGGCGCTCACATCATGGTGAATGAGGGCGACAAAGTAAATTCGGGCGATATCCTCGTGAAAATTCCCCGAGCAGTCGGCAAGTCGGGCGATATCACCGGCGGTTTGCCGCGCGTTACCGAATTGTTTGAAGCCCGCAACCCGTCGAATCCTGCGATTGTTTCCGAAATTGACGGCGAAGTTGTCATGGGCAAAATTAAACGCGGTAACCGCGAAATTATTGTGCGTTCAAAATTGGGCGAAGAAAAAAAATATTTAGTGCCTTTGTCGAAACAGATTCTGGTGCAGGAAAACGATTATGTACGCGCCGGGACGCCCCTGTCCGACGGCGCAATTACGCCGCTGGACATCCTGAATATTCAAGGACCCACGCGCGTGCAGGAATATATTGTGAATGAAATTCAGGAAGTGTACCGCCTGCAGGGGGTAAAAATTAACGACAAACATTTTGAAGTTATCGTGCGCCAGATGATGCGCAAGGTCGAGATTGTAGAGCCGGGCGATACCCGCTTCCTCGCCGAACAACTGGTAGACAAATGGGATTTCATGTATGAAAACGATTCGCTGTACGATAAAAAAGTAGTGCAGGACCCGGGCGATTCAACGACCTTGAAAGCCGGGCAAATGATTACGGCGCGCAAGTTACGCGACGAAAATTCAGCGCTTAAACGCAGGGACTTGAAATTAGTGGACGCCCGCGATGCATTGCCCGCTACTTCTAACCAGATATTGCAGGGGATTACCCGCGCGGCATTGCGTACAACCAGTTTTATGTCGGCTGCTTCGTTCCAGGAAACCACAAAAGTATTGGGCGACGCCGCTATTCATGGCAAGGAAGACTTGTTGGAAGGCTTGAAAGAAAACGTGATTTGTGGACACCTGATACCCGCCGGAACGGGCATGCGTTACCTCGACAAATTAGTCGTTGCCTCTATGAGCGACTACGAACGCATGAAAAAGAAAGCCGAAAAAGATTAAGGAAGTTACCTGCGAAATTTAAAGATTTAAAAAAAACCGCCGGCGCATTTCTGCACCGGCAGTTCTTTTTGCACCCGGCGTTCAGTTGAAAGTTGAAAGCTTTTTTTAGTTGAAAGTTGAAAGTTTCCGCCGCGTCAGCCAAATTAGTCACATTAG
>JAITKG010000096.1 GCA_031278495.1 Prevotellaceae bacterium
CTTACCTGCAACAGTTCCCCTTCCGACACGAAAGAGGAAGTAACGGCAAGCAACATCACCAACCTCAACATCCGCTTTACGCCGGGAAAGGAATTGAAAGAAGCAATTAAGAAAGCTACTTTCAAGGCGGCTGAATCGTTGGTAACCGCCAGCGAATAGTATGGGAAAAAGGAATATTCCTTTTCCAGAAAATGAATATTCCTTTTGACAGAAACGAATATTCATTTTAGTAGAAACGAATATTCGTTTTCGGAAAAGCGACTATTCCAATATGGAGATGCGGCGGCTAATGTGAAGATGTGGAGATGTGAAGATGTGGCTGGCGCGCCTGCACTAACCATTAACCGTTATCCGTTTGCCGTCATTCGTAGCGGAGTCGAGGAATCTGCTGCACGCTTTGCGCCCGCGTCCCGTGTCCCGTTTTCCGTCCTGCATTTGTGTATTCATTTCGTAGAAAATCGTTATATTTGCAAAAATAAAACGCGGTTATGACTTTAAAATTCCGATTAACCATTGTCCAGTTCCTTGAATTTTTTATTTGGGGTTCATGGCTTATTTCTTTTGGCAACTACATGTCGCACCTCGGAATGGGGGATAAAATAGGCACGCTGTTTGCAACGGCGGGTATCGCGTCGTTTATTATGCCGACTATCGCAGGTATTATTGCCGACCGTTGGGTTAATTCCGAACGGCTGTTCGGCGTCCTGCACCTGCTGGGGGCATGTTGCCTTTTTATGGCTTCCCGCGCTACCGGGTTTAACCAGCTTTATCTTTGCATGTTTTTGAATGCATTGGTTTTTATGCCTACCATCGGGTTGAGCTATTCCATTTGCTATAGCGTGATGGCGAAAAACGGGATGGATACGGTCAAGGAATTTCCGCCGGTACGGGTGTGGGGAACTGTCGGGTTTGTCGTGGCGATGTGGGTGGTAAACCTTGCCGGATGGGGCGCCAGTCCCAACCAGTTGCTGCTGGCGAGTTGCACGGCATTTGCCCTTGCGCTGTATGCGTTCACCCTGCCGCCGTCGCCGCCCACACGGGCGCAAAAAGGCAGTTCGCTTATATCGACCTTGGGGCTGGACGCGCTGGTATTGCTAAAGGAAAAACGGATGGCGGTATTTTTCCTTTTTGCCGTGCTGCTGGGCGTTTGCCTGCAAATAACCAATTCTTACGGCAGCGCCTTTATCCACAGTTTTGCGGCGGATTACCCCGACTCGTTTGCAGTCAAATACAATAATATCTTTTTATCCGTTTCCCAAATATCCGAGGCTTTATTTATATTAGCCATTCCGTTTTTCCTCCGCAGGTTCGGCATAAAAGTCGTGATGTTAATGAGCCTTGCCGCATGGATGCTGCGTTTCGGTTTATTCGGCGTCGGCGACCCGGGCGCGGGGATGGTTTGGCTGACGCTGTCGATGATTATTTATGGCATGGCTTTCGATTTCTTCAACATTTCGGGTTCGCTGTTTATAGAGAAAGAAACGCCCGCCAAATTCCGCGCCAGCGCGCAGGGCATGTTGATGATGGTAACAAACGGACTGGGCGCTATTCTCGGCAATTACGGCGCTGAAGCGGTCATCAACCGTTTTGTTCATAATGCGGCTACGCCTCACTGGCCGACGGCATGGTTTATTTTCGCCGCCTATGCGCTGGTGGTAGCCATTGCCTTTGCCCTATGTTTTAAATATAAACACGAGTTAAATAAGAATTAAGAATTGGCTGACGCCGGCAATTAGAAACCAGAAAGTAGACATTGATGAAGAAATTAGCAAGAAAAGAACCTGTTCCTGTGACAAAAAACATAGTGGGCAGATTGTGGAAAAGTTTCCTGTTCCGGAATATCGTATATGCGGCTGTAGGCTTGCCGCTGCTGGCGTTTATTATCAATTTCGCGTTGCTGCTGTTGACGCAGCATAACCGGACATTCCCCGTGCCGGACTTTTCAGGGCTGACCTTCGAAGAAGCGCTTGCCATGAAGGAAGCCAAACGCCTTCGATTGGAAATCATAGATTCGGTGTATGTGATGCACCGTCCGCGCGGCACAATTTTCCGGCAGGTACCGGAGCCGCAGACGGAAGTGAAAAATGGCCGCAGGGTGCTGCTGGTCATCAATGCCCATTCGCCGCGTAAAGTCACCGTGCCGGAAGTTACCGGCTATTCGTTGCGGCAGGCAAAGGCGGTGTTGCTGTCGCAAGGGCTTGCCATAGGAAAATTGAGTTACGAACCGGATATCGCCACCAACAATGTATTGGCGCAATACTATAAGAGGCGCATTATCCGGCAGGGAACGGAAATAGACGCCGGCAGTGAAATTGATTTGATACTGGGACGGAATGTGGAATCGGGACAACGCACCGTCATTCCATCCGTCACAGGTTTATCCACCGAGTCGGCAAAGGATTTGCTGTTGGATAATTCCTTGAATTATGAGCTGCACTACGACGCTTCCGTCAAGAATTATGCGGATTCGCTTGCGGCGCGCGTGTACCGCCAAATGCCTTCCGCCTCGTCGTCGAATATATGGAACTTGGGTACAACGGTGGAAATCTACCTCCGCCCATGACTTTTGGAACATCAACGAACCTTTAAATTTTTTAAATCTTTAAATTTTAAAATCCTTTGAATCCTTTACCCCCAACGCCATTGAAAGAAGAGGAACAAACAGAAAAGCAACGCCTGTTTGAACATTTCCATTTTGTGGTGGACGAAGGACAAACGCCCGTCCGTATTGATAAATACCTTACCGCGCATATCGAAGGAATGTCGCGCAACCGCATACAGATGGCAGCGGCAGTACAGTATATTTTAGTGAACCGGCAGCCGGTAAGCGTAAGCTACAGGGTCAAACCCCGCGACGAAATAAGTATTGTAATGCCTTTCCGCCGGCGCGGCATAGAAGTCGTTCCCGAAAATATCCCGCTGGATATAATGTATGAAGATGCGGCGGTGATTGTGATAAACAAACCGGCGGGCATGGTCGTGCATCCCGGTCATGGCAATTATACCGGCACGCTGCTTAATGCGCTGCTGTATTACCTGCAGGAAAAAAACGAAACCTATTTTCTGGTACACCGTATCGACAAGGACACTTCGGGCATTTTGGTGGTGGCGAAAACGGCGGCGGCGCAAATATTTTTAGCCGACCAGTTTTATTACCATACATCCAAACGGCTGTATGTGGCGTTGGTGTGGGGCAATGTGCAAGCCGATGAAGGAACGGTTACCGCCAATGTCGGGCGCGACCCGGACGACCGCATGCGCTTCCGCGTCTTTGACGACGAAACGCAGGGCCGCCATGCGGTAACGCACTACAAAGTGCTGGAGCGGTTCGGTTATGTTACCTTGCTCGAATGCCGCTTGGAAACCGGGCGCACGCACCAGATACGTGTGCACATGGGCAGCATCGGGCATCCGCTTTTCAACGACGAACGCTACGGCGGCGACGCTATCCGCAAAGGAACGGTATTTTCCAAGTACAAACAGTTTATCACAAATTGTTTTGAAATTATGCCGCGTCAGGCGTTGCATGCGCGGCTGCTGGGGTTTGTACATCCCGTGAGCAGGGAAGAAATGATTTTCGAAGCCGCCTTGCCGGAAGACTTTACAAAAGTACTGGAAAAATGGCGGAGCTATAAATACACAGGCGTCGAAGAAGGCGGCGCAGCTATGGATGCGTCTTGAAAGTTTGGTTTTACAGGCTGCATGGAGGGAAAATAATGATAACGAATAAACAACTGGTAGTAGAAAATTTACTGTCGTCCTACACGGAAGCAGGGGAGGGGAGTCCCCTTGTCCTGCTGCATGGCTGGGGCTGTAGCGCGGGTACTTTTAGGGATTTGCAGGCAGGCTTGTCCGGAAAGTTCCGGGTGGTGGCAGTGGATTTCCCCGGATTTGGAAGAAGCGAAGAACCAAAAGCAGTATGGGGCTGTGCGGAATATGCGCAGTGGACGCAACGGTTTCTTCAAAAAATAAACATACATGCGCCGGTGATTTTGGGGCATTCCTTTGGCGGAAGAATTGCATTGGTCTTAAATTCCCGCATCCCTGTTTCCAAACTTATCTTGACGGGCAGCGCGGGACTGGCGGCAACCAGCCGCCCGCCGAAAAAAACGCTGGCTAAATACCTGCCCGGCTTCTTAAAAAAGGGAATACTCCGGGAGATACTTATAAAAATTGCCGGCTCGGACGATTACAAACGCGCCACGCCCCAAATGAGGGAAGTATTAAAAAAAGTTATAGCCGAAGACCTGCGTCCTTTTGCAGAAAAAGTTTCGATACCGGCGCTTTTGATTTGGGGGGCGAACGATAAAGAAACCCCGCTGTCGACGGGCATTGGTTTTAATGCAGCCATTCCTGCGTCTACATTGGAAATAATGGCGGACTGCGGGCATTACGCTTTCTTGGAAAACAAGGATATGTTTTTGCACTTAATCAATAAATTTTTGGAAACCCATGATTGAAATCCCCGCCGCCCTCGCCGTCCTGTGCCTGTTTTTTTACCTTGCCCTTGTCCTGAAAAAAGAATTGCACATGCTGCAATTAAATTCTTATTTCAATACCCGCTATATTAAATGGTACAAACAAAACCTCCGGACGCGCTGTGATATAATCAAAGTGTTGGTGGTGTTGTCCGGCGTGTTGCCCGGCTGTTGGGACTATTGGCTTTCCCCTGTGGCGGGCATTCTTTTGCCCATCGCCGGCGTCGTTGTGCTGGTAAGACAAAAGGCGAAAAAGAAACTGGATTTTACCAAACGGGCAGTGCGGTTATTTATCCTGTCGTTATTGCTTCCCGCCGCTGCGCTCGCCGTAACTTTTGCGGCTACGCAAAATATCCGGCTGGCGGCGTTGCTGCTGGCGGCGTTTATAGCCTTTTCATTTTTCCTGATGCTCCTTGCAAATACGTTGATACAACCGCTGGAAACCCTCGTCAACCGGTGGTATATCAATGACGCCAAAAAGAAAATTAAAAACTACACCGACTTAACGGTTATAGCCGTTACGGGCAGCTACGGCAAAACCAGTGTGAAACATTTTTTGCAAAGCATCCTCTCGGAGCAGTACAATGTGTTGATTACGCCCGGCAGTTTTAATACCACTTTGGGGGTCGTGCGTACTGTTCGCGAGCAGTTGCAGCCGGTACACGAAGTTTTTATTGTAGAGATGGGCGCAAAAAAAGCCGGCGATGTGGCGGAAATTTGCCGGATAGTCCGTCCGGAATATGGCGTAATCACCGCCATTGGACCGCAACACTTGGAAACATTCGGAACGGTAGGGAATGTGAAGAAAGCAAAATTAGAAATCATCTCTGCCCTGCCTGCCGGCGGCAAGGGCTTTGTCAATGCCGCAGGCATAACGCCCGGCGACCTGCCGGCGGACGTCAAAGCGCCGGTGGTTTCGTTCGGCGTGGAGGAGGATGCGGATTACTGCGCACGGAATATTGTTTATACCGCCCGGGGGATGTCTTTCGATGTGTACCATGACGGCGAAAAACGCCTGTCGCTTGAAACCGCCCTGCTGGGCGAACATAATGTATCGAATTTGTTGGCATGTTGCGCTGTGGCTTTATCGTTGGGACTGGAAAAATACAAGATAGAAAAAGCCGTCAAAGGCATTCGCGCCGTTGCGCACCGGTTAGAAGTAAAACCGTTGCCCAATGGAGTAACTATTATCGACGATGCTTTTAATTCCAACCCTGTGGGCTCGAAAATGGCGCTGGAGGCATTGAAACGCATCGAAGGAAAAAGGAAAATAGTCATTACGCCCGGCATGATTGAACTGGGGGCGGAAGAAGCGGAACGGAACTATGCTTTCGGGCAAACCATCGCCGGGAACTGCGATATTGCCGTGCTGGTGGGCGTTCACCGGACGCAGCCGGTTCAGGAAGGTATTAAATCCGCCGGATTCCCGGCAGGAAATTTGGTGGTGTGCAAAAACCTGTCGGAAGCAAACAACTACGTGAAAAGCATTCTACAGCCGGGCGACGTGGTGTTGTATGAAAATGATTTACCGGATACGTTTAACGAATAAAAAATATAAAAAATGAAAAAAAATATTGGCGTCTTTTTTGGCGGCCGCTCGGTGGAGCACGAAATATCAATCATCTCCGCCCTGCAAGTAATTAAAGCGATTGATAAGGATAAGTACGATGTCGTTCCCGTGTATATTACGAAAGACGGCTGCTGGTATACCGGAAACTGGTTAAAATTTATTGACAATTACAGGAATTATAAACTGCTGCTAAAGCGTTGCCGGAAAATTACGCCATCGCTGGATGCGCATGACGGCACGTTGTTTGCTTACCCGCGCGGGCTATGGAAAAGAAGCAGGGCAGTAGTGAAAATCGACGTCGCTTTTCCCGTCTTTCATGGCGCACATGGCGAAGACGGCTGTTTCCAGGGGGTGTTTGAGATTATGAACCTGCCCTACGTGGGGTCGGATGTGCTGTCGTCGGCGGTGTGCATGAGCAAGGTTTTTACGAAAGAAATAAGTAAAGCCATTGGTATACCCGTGCTGGACTATTACAGCGTGGACGCCAACCGGTGGTTTAGCGACAGGGAAAATCAAATAAAACAGGTTTCCCGGCTGGCTTTCCCGGTCATCGTGAAGCCCGGCAATTTGGGGTCGAGCATTGGCGTGGGCAAAGCCGCCAACGTGCAGGAACTGGAGAACGCTATGGAACTGGCGGCGGTATATTCCAATACCCTGCTGGTGGAAAAATGTATCACCGCTATCAGGGAAATCAACTGCTCGGTAGTAGAAACCGTGCGTGGCGTGGAAGTTTCCGAATGCGAAGAGCCGGTGATTACGCCCGGCAAGCTGTTAAGTTTTGACGACAAATACCTGTCATCCGCCTCGCCGGTAGAAGGAATGGCGGGGACAAACAGGAAAATCCCCGCCGGCATTCCCGATGCCCTGAAAAAGGAAATACAGGAATATGCGGTGAAGATTTTCCGCTATTTGGGCTGTTCCGGCGTGGCAAGGATAGATTTCATCCTTGATACCGCAACCGGCAAAGTTTACCTGAACGAAATAAATACCATGCCCGGCTCGCTGGCTTTCTATCTCTGGGAGGCTACGGGTAAAACCTTCGCCACCCTCCTGTCTGAAATTATTGAACAATCCGTGAAACGTTTTGCCCAAAACAACAAGCTGAAAAAAAGCTTTGACACCAATGTGCTGTGGAGCATCAACGGAAATAAACTAAACAACAAACTTTCCGGGAAACTGTAGACGGCGCGGCGGCTGATGTGAAGATGTGAAGATGTGGAGATGTGGCTGGCGCGGCAGCAACTCTCAACTTTCAACTTTCAACTTTCAACTGAAAGTTGGATGCAAAAAGAACTGCCGGTACGAAAATGTGCCGGCGGTTTTTTTGAAATCTTTAAATCCTTAAATTTTGAAATCAGGAATTGGCCTTCGTCCGTTCATAATCCGGTTTTATATCACAAAAAAATTGTATCTTCGCCTGAAATCTTTAAATCTTTAAATTTTTAAATCTTTAAATCTTGAAACATGCATCCCACGCTTTTGTTAATGGCAGCCGGTATGGGCAGCCGCTATGGCGGATTAAAACAACTTGACGGCATAGGCCCGCATGGCGAAGTAATTATGGACTATTCCATCTATGACGCCCTGCGCGCCGGCTTTGGAAAAGTAGTTTTTGTCGTTCGCCGCTCTTTTGAAAAGGAATTTGAAATTTTTGCCAAACGTTTTGGCGGGACAATCCAATACGATATTGTGCTGCAAGAAATCGAAAACATCCCGGACGGGTACAGCTATCCGCCCGGGCGCACTAAGCCGTGGGGCACCAACCATGCCGTGATGATGGCTGCGCCGGTTATCCACGGGCCGTTTGCCGTGCTCAATGCCGATGATTATTACGGGGTCGATTCGTTTCGTATAATGGCTGCTTATTTGCAGGCGGCAGCCGGCAGACAAAACAAGTATTGCATGATAGGTTTCCATGTGGAAAATACGCTCTCGGAAACCGGCGGCGTATCGCGCGGTATATGCCAGGTAGACGCTAACCATTACCTGTCCGGCGTTGTAGAACGCCACCATATCCAGCGCGTGGACGGGCAAATCCGGTATACCGGCGACGGGAACAATACGGTTATTCTGCCCGACCATACGCCGGTATCCATGAACATGTGGGGTTTTACGCCTGACTATTTCGCCTGGTCAGAACGGTTGTTCAAAGCTTTTTTGCAGGCGAACAGCCAGAATCCGGAAGCGGAATTTTATATCCCCTATGCCGTGAACGAGCTTATCCAAAGCCGCGCAGCGACGGTAAGCGTCCTTCCGACCACCTCGCAATGGTTTGGCGTTACCTACCGCGAAGACCGGCCGGCAGTGGAGCGGCGGCTGGCAGAATTGCACAGGGAGGGAATATATCCGGCAAAGTTGTTTTAAAGGGCGCAAGGGTGATGGGTGAAAAATAATTTTATACAATTTTTTATGGCAAGTGGCAACACATTCGAAGATTTGGAAATTATTTCAAAGGGATTTGAACGAAGTTCCGATAAGGAATTTATCCGGTTTTTATATATCGCTAAAGCCTCTTGCGGTGAATTAAGAACACAACTATATCAGAACAATGAAAATCCATCTATCCTGCGCCCTGCGCCCTTTCCCCCTTCACCTTCGAAAATATGATTGACCGCAGTACCATAAACCGCATATTGGACGCCGCCGACATCACGGAAGTGATAGGGGATTTCCTGACGCTTAGAAAGCGTGGAATGAATTATTGGGCATGCTGTCCGTTTCATGGCGAGAAGACGCCGTCGTTTAGCGTGTCGCCATCCAAAGGAATTTATAAATGCTTCGGTTGCGGAGCAGCGGGAAATGCCGTGCGTTTCGTGATGGAACACGAACACATGACTTATGTAGAAGCCTTGAAATACCTCGCACGCAAGTATAACATCGAAGTACGCGAGCGTGAATTAACGCCCGAAGAACAGACCGCCAATAACAACCGCGAAAGCATGATGATCCTTTCATCGTTTGCGCAGGACTGGTTCAGCGAGCAGCTCTGGACGCATCCCGACGGGCAGGCTATCGGGCTAAGCTATTTTTATGAACGCGGATTTACCGGCAAAACCATCCGCAAATTCCAGTTGGGATATTCCCTGGACAAACGCTCAGCCTTTAGTGATGCGGCATTGAAAGCAGGCTACAAAAAAGAATTCCTTGTATCCACCGGACTGTCCATCGAAAAAGACGATAAACTGATAGACCGCTTTTGGGGGCGCGTTATGTTTCCCATTCATTCGCTCAGCGGTCGTGTGATTGCTTTTGGCGCGCGTACGTTGCGGCAGGACAAAAGCGTCGCAAAATACCTCAATTCGCCGGAAAGTGAAATCTACAGCAAAACATCCGTACTGTACGGCATCTTCCAGGCGAAAAACACGATTATCCGTTCACAGAAATGCTATTTGGTCGAAGGGTATACCGACGTTATTTCCATGCACCAGGCGGGCATCGAGAATGCAGTCGCTTCGAGCGGCACTTCGCTGACGACAGAACAAATCCGCCTCATCAAACGCTTTACGCCCAACGTAACCGTACTCTATGACGGCGATGCGGCGGGTATCAAAGCTTCACTGCGCGGCATCGACATGTTGCTGGAAGAAGGAATGAACGTAAAAGTGGCGTTGTTCCCCGACGGCGAAGACCCCGACTCCTTTGCCCGCAAACACAGCAACACCGAATTTGAAACCTTTCTGAAGGAAAACGAAAAGGATTTCATTTCATTCAAAACAAAACTCCTGAGCGACGATGCAAAAAACGACCCGATCCGCCGGGCGGAACTTATCAAAGACGTCGTAAGCAGTATCGGCGCAATTCCCGACGCTATTACACGTACGGTGTATGTCAAGGAATGCAGCCGGTTGATGGACATCGGCGAAGAAGTGCTGCTGTCGGAAGTGGCGAAATTCCGCCATGCGAAACTGTACAACAGCAGACCGCACACGCCCGCAAAGACACCGGAAGAAACGCCCAAAACCGCTGCCCCGCCAGAAATAACCGACCCCAGTCTCTATTTTGAAAAAGCCGAAGAAGAGATTATGTACTACCTGCTGAAATACGGCATGCGCCATCTGTTTACGGTTACGCACGACGAACAGGAACACGCTGTCAGCGTAGCGGAATATATCACGGGCGAACTGCTTAATGACGAAATGGAATTAAAAAATCCGCTATACCGCCAACTGTTCGATGAATACCGCCAACTGACCGGCGAAAGCGACGAAGAACGCATCAAGTATTTCATCAACCACCCCAACCGCGCATTGTCGGAACAGGCCATTCACATACTGTCGGACTTGCCGCCGCTTACCGTGCAACACTACGCCAACTCGCAGGAACCGGAAACCCTGCGGCTACCGCGCATTATCCCCAAAGCGATTTTAGTGTACAAGGCGCGGAGCGTTAAAGCGTCTGCCGACGAGGTTTTGCAACGCCTGCAAGAAGCGCAGGCAGCCAACAGCCAGGAAGAGGTAAACACCCTGTCGGGGCAGTTCCTGCTGCTGCAAAAAAACAGCAAACGGCTCGCCGGCGAATTGAAACGCCTGATATTTTAAACGGA
>JAITKG010000129.1 GCA_031278495.1 Prevotellaceae bacterium
AAAAATTCCTCAGTAGCTCAGTTGGTCAGAGCATCTGACTGTTAATCAGAGGGTCCCAGGTTCAAGTCCTGGCTGAGGAGCAAAAGAAACTTACTGCGCTGGCGGTAAGTTTTTTATTATAGCCTGTTCCCTGACTTCCCGCACATACATTGGGAAACATATTATGGGACGTTCTACAAAAATGATTATCTTTGTAGCCTTTTTTTATATACGATACAATGCAACTTAACTAATGAAAGATAAATTTACACTCTTCCTGCTCTTTATTACCGGCGGGCTTTACGCGCAATCCCAAGACACAATAAAAACAATTGAACTGGCGGCAATAAATTTTTATTCCTACAAAAAAACAAGTTCCCTTGAGAACATTCCGGCAGCCTGTTCGTATTTTCCGGCAACAGCTATTGAAAAGGACGCTATCGACGCACCTGCAAAATTAACAGGCATTACGCCCAATTTTTATATGCCCGGCTATGGCGCAAAACTTACGTCGGCAATTTATATCAGGGGCGTCGGCTCACGCATGAACGACCCGGCAGTGGGGCTTTATGTAGATAATATTCCGTACATGGATAAAAGCATGTACGATTTCGATTTTTACGACCTCGCCGGGATTGAAGTGCTGCGCGGACCGCAGGGCGCACTGTATGGACGCAATACGATGGGTGGCGTCATTAACATTTACACGCCGTCGCCGCTCCTGCAACAGGGAATGAAATTTTTCCTGTCGTATGGAAACGGAAATACGTTGCAGGCTAATGGCGCATACAGTCACAAATTCGGCGAAAACATTGGGGTTTCGGCAAGCATGAGCTATAAATCGTCCGATGGTTTTTTCACCAACCGGTTTACGAATATGCCGGTTGGCACGCTTCAATCATTCGGGTTGCGCCTCCGTTTCGATTGGAAAATCAATGATTATTGGCAATTGAATTATATTATCAGTGGCGAAAACAGCCGGCAAAACGGCTATCCATACGGCTTGGCGGGCGCACAGGGCAAGGCGGGCGACAATATCAGCTACAATGACGAATCGAACTATGCACGCCAATGGCTGGTGAACAGTTTATATTTGCAATACAAAGGGGAAGGCTATACGGTAGAAAGCGCTACATCGCACCAGTACTTTGACGATGCGATGCAGATGGACCAGGATTTCCGTCCCGACAGCCTTTTTACTTTGGAGCAGCAGCAACGCCAGCATGCCTTCACGCAAGAAGTGGTTGCCCAATCCGCCGGCGCGGAAAAGTACCAATGGCTGTTCGGCGCCTTTGGTTTCTATAAAGACCTGCATACCGGCGCGCCGGTAACGTTAAAAAAAGATTTTTTCAACCGGCTAATTTTTTCACAAATACCGCCGGACGCTCCCGTTTCGCTTTGGGCTACGGAGGACTGTTATTCGTCGGGCAGCTACAAAACGCCGTCGTTTGGCATATCGCTGTTCCACCAGTCCACGTTCCGCCATTTTCTTGTCGACAACCTCACTGCCACCGCCGGAGTGAGGGTAGACTATGAAAAGATTTCCATCAACCACGCGACGTATGCTTTGGATTTCCCTGTACAGGGAAAAATGACTGTTCCCCGCCCGCCCGGCGCCGTGATACCGCTTGACTACCGCATTGGCGTTCACATTAGCGGAAAGGATGCGCAGTCATTTATCCAGTTCTCGCCAAAATTTACCTTGAACTATGAACTGGCGGCAGGTAATCGAGCTTATGCCTCGATAAGTCGCGGTTACCGCGCCGGCGGCTACAATTTTCAACTTTTTTCGGATGTATTGCAAAGCGAATTGGAAACACTGGCAAGAACGCCAAAAACGCAAACAATAGACACTACAATAGACGCCGGGCTTATTTCTTACAAGCCCGAATATAGCTGGAATTATGAAGCCGGCGCGCGCGTGGTATGCTTCCAAAACCGGTTGCAGGCGGAAGTGTCGCTGTTTTATATTGACAGCCGCAACCAGCAAATTACGCAATTTGTTCCCAGCGGGCTGGGCAGGATGATGAAAAATGCCGGGCGGTCGCAAAGCTACGGCGCAGAAATATCATTGAAAGGTGCAGTAAATGATTTTTCGGCTACGGTCAACTATGGCTATACCCACGCCACATTTTTACAATACAGCGATTCCGTAAAAACCGGCAACCAACGGCTGCCGGTAGATTATCGGGGAAAATATATTCCTTTTGTGCCGCAACACACTTTGTCGGCGTATGCGGAATATATATTCCGTTTTCGCCACTGCTGGCTGGAACGCCTTACCATAAGCGCACGGTACACCGGTTTGGGAAAAATCTACTTCACCGAAAACAATGACGCCGTGCAGCATTTTTACGGTTTGCTGGACGCTTCGGTAACAGCCGGGAAAAATAAATTTTCCGTTAGCCTGTGGGGGAAAAACATAACGAATGCCGCTTATAATTTATTTTTCTTTAACGGCATTAACGGTAATTCATTTGCACAACAAGGGCTGCCGCTACAGTTCGGCGTTACGCTGCGATTAGTGGTTAGCGGCTGATGTGCTTGCTGCCATTTTCAATTTTCCATTAAACCGGAGGTTGTTTTGTTCTTTTGAATGAGGTTAAAATCAGGTTTTATACAAACAAAAACCCTGACAAGGTTTGGAATTTTGTCAGGGTTTATTTTTGAAACAGAGCGGGCGAGGAAAACCTCATCCGAACAGGAGAGGAAGCCCCTTTACACCGGAAGCCACTCCACAAGACCGTTTGCCGACCTGCCTAATACAACGCAGGCAGCGGCGCTGCGGCTTTTGAAAACAATATCTTCTGCAAACTCCAGAAATTTGCCTTTGTCAACCAATTCTTTGGATACGATTAACCGTTCCCGCAGTTTTACATACAGATCGGGGGCTGACTTCGTTGTGTCTTTAACCGCCTGCGAGCCTTTTTTCACGACAAAGCCCTCGGTGGTTTCCAACAGAGCAGCCTTGCAGACCGGTGATTTTAAACTATATTCCTGTGTGATTGGCACGGCTGCCTGTGGTGCTGATGCATCGGCGACCACGGCGTCGGAAATTAAAAAGTGAAACCCCAATATAGGAAGGATGGATTTGATATTTTCTATATGAAGATTCAATACGGATTTGACAGAGGCTTCAAGGGACGGCTCAGATGAGTCCTTGCCGTAAATTAGTTCGGCGCTGTTGGCTTCCTTAGCCAGCGACAGGAATTTTGACTCCAGATATTTTACTCCCGCTGTATCCAAACTGGCATCCTTACATGTAAAAAACGCCCACTCTTCAAAATCTTCTTTTGTTTCATCGTGAAGATGACGCGTAAACCTTTCCTTAATATTCCATGTTTGCCCGATATATATTTTTTCGGAATATATATCGCTGTTTTCCGGATTGGATGATTTTAGAAAATACACCCCCGGCTTATTTATTGCCTCTTTAAATGTGTCGTCGGGGGTTTTCAGCATCTGTTTTACTTCTGCGGCAGTGGGTAGGTAAAACACTGTGCCGTCCCATCCTCCGATTTTAACTGTTTTAGGACAATTTTCTTTGCTTCCGTCAAGCAGAAACACTGTAATAGTTTTTGATTTTTCCATAATAGTTCCTTTTTTATTTGATTTTTAGTATTGTTATTTTTTAATTAAGGCGGCGGCGATGTTCAAATTTACTTTCATTGTGTTTTGAATTTCCGGCGTAAAGGTAGGAAAAAAAATTTGTTATACAAATTTTTTTTTAGCGGTTCGTTATAAGGTAGATTCAAGTATCAAACGCATAAATCAGTTAATATTTAGGCAGGACAAATTCACGGGTTTATTCCAAAGCAAACATTTTTGCGGTCTCCGGTAGCAGGTGTCATATTTTTGTATTTTGGGGAAACCGCTCAAATATACGCTTTTTTACCCAACTGGCGAACTGCTTATGTGCTCCTTTTGCTTTTTTTCCTCTTCATGCAATAGCTGCTTTACCATGCAATTGAATTTGCAAAATACACCATACTTCAAACATCTGTCTCGTTTCTTTTGTTATTGCACCCACGCCCGCGCTCTCACCATGTGCCGCTTTCCTGCCGCGCCCGGCAAGCGTTCTACCAGAAAGCCGGCTTCCCGCAATGCGGCTTTAACAGTTCCTTTCGCAGCGTATGTAACCAATATACCGCCGGAATTTAAGCAATTGTACAGTTGCTTAAACACGGCGGTTGTCCATAATTCCGGTTGTACGGCGGGAGCAAAGGCGTCGAAATAAATCACGTCGAACATACGGCAAGGGCGGTAATTTAACAAGTCCTGCAACGTTTTCAACAACGTATAAGGCGTTTCCGGATAGTGGGTAATGAACGCCTCTTCATTCCATTTTGCCTGATGGATTTTTGCAAAATAATGGTTATCCCCCGGCGGTATCAACGTATGGTAATTAAGTTGCGCAATTGTCGTGGAGGGCAAGGGATATTTTTCCACTGCTTCATAAAAAACAGGCGTCTTCCTGTTTTGCGCTTCCAATAAGGTGAGCAGCGCATTCAATCCCGTACCGAAACCTATTTCCAGTACATTCACGCAAGTACGCGAAAATTTCTCCGTAGCATATTTGAATCCCGCATCAATAAACACATGCAACGATTCCTGTAATGCGCCGTTGGTGGAATGGTAATGTTCATTCAACGCCGGCACAAACAAAGTGTGTGAACCGCCGGCTGTAGTAACTATTTGGTGAAACATGAAAATGGGCGGTAACAGTCAGCTATTTTTTGCGCCACACATTCGTGATTTTTCCAAAAACAAGTTTATGATAATCCTTCGCTTCTTCGTAGCCGCTGGCGACAAATGCTTTTGCTTCTTCCGTATAAAAATCGCCGGGCTGTATGGTCGTCAATTGTACCAGTTCGCACTCGATAATCAAGGAAGCCTCTTTGTAGGCAATGTTTCCAAGTGGCGTAGTAACAGCGGTCAACCGGTGGGTTTTCATTTTATCGCTATTACGTCCCGATGCCATGCCGAAATGCAGTACCTGATCGTTATATTCGTCTTCAAAGAAAGTAAGCGTATAGGTTTTTGTATTGCGTATATACTCCAACGTATAGCGATTAGCGCGCAACATACACCAGGTAGTCGGCGCATTAAAAAGTACGCCCCAGCCGCCCCAGCCGGCGGTCATGGTATTAAAATCAGCTTCTGTGCCGGAAGTGATCAACATAAAATCTTCGCCGACCAACTTAAATACATTGCCTGTCATGGTTGCCGGGACAACGTTTTCAAATAATTCTACAAACGGTTTATCCGCCGTTTGTCCCGGCTCCAGCGCAATGGCTTGCCGGCTACTTGCCACTAATAATGCGGCAACAAAAAGGATAGTAATAACTTTTTTCATTTGTTTATAATTTTTGATTTATACCACAAAGGTAATAAATTAGTATTAAAAAATAATATCTCTTCGTGGATCCGCCCCGTGTGCCGTGTCCCGTGCTTCGCGCAAAGCGTCCGTGCAGGTTTTGCCGTTATCTTTTTTTATTGTATTTTTGCAAACGGAAAACCTTTTTGTTTAACTTATATTAAAATGCATGCAGCAAAAACAGCATACGTTACATCATGAAGTAACATTTTCGGGCAAAGGGTTGCACACGGGGGCGGAAGTAACGATGACCGTATGCCCTGCGCCAGCCAACCATGGGATAAAATTCCAACGCACCGACCTTCCCCACCAGCCCGTCATTGATGCCATTGCCGATTATGTATCGGCTACCGCGCGCGGCACCACATTGACACATAACGACGCCCGCATTTGCACGATAGAACATTTAATGGCTGCTTTCCTTGGCATGGAAATCGATAATGCGCTGGTAAAAATCAATACTGCCGAAGCGCCCGTGCTCGACGGCAGCGCCCGCCAATATGTAGAAGCTTTTGCACAAGCCGGCTTGAAAGAACAGGACGAAAAACGGTTTATCTTTGAAGTCCGCGAAAAGTTTGTGTACCGCGACGAACAGAACAACAAGGAAATTGTGTTCCTGCCCGACCAGGATTTCAGCATCGACCTGATGATTGATTACAATTCGCAAGTGGTGGGCAACCAATATGCGCGGTTGAATAAAATTGAAGACTTCGCCAAACAGGTAGCGCCATGCCGCACATTCGTGTTTTTCCATGAACTGGAGCCGCTGTTCCAAAACAACCTTATCAAAGGCGGCGACCTGGAAAACGCTATTGTAATTGTGGAAAAACCGGTAACGCCGGAAGAATTGCACCATGTAGCCGCGCTGTTCAACAAGCCAACGCTGGAGCGCGTTCCCGCCGGTTACCTGAATAATCTGGAATTGCGTTTCCCGAATGAAATCGCCCGCCACAAATTACTCGACCTCATGGGCGACCTTGCGTTAATTGGTTTCCCGATAAAAGGGAAAATCATTGCCACCAAACCGGGTCATCAAATCAATACGGAAGTGGCGAAAACATTGCGCAAATTAGCCAAGCGGGAAGCATTGAAACCGGTTGCGCCCCGCTATAACCCGAACGAAGAGCCGCTGTTTGATATTAACGGCATCCGCAAATTATTGCCGCACCGCCCGCCGTTTTTGTTGGTCGATAAAATCCTGCAACGTACCAACGAATATGTTATCGGCGTAAAAAACGTAACGATGAACGAGCCGTTTTTTGTCGGTCATTTTCCTGAAGAGCCGGTGATGCCGGGCGTTTTGGTGATTGAAGCCATGGCGCAGGTAGGCGGCATTTTGGCGTTAAGCGCCGTAGAAGATCCGGAAAATTATTCGACGTATTTTATAAAAATAGATAAGGTAAAATTCAAACGCAAAATTGTTCCCGGCGATACGCTAATATTCAAACTTGAACTGATGGAACCTATCCGCCGCGGCATTGTGAATATGCTGGGGCAGGCATTCGTGGGCGACACATTAGCCACCGAAGGAGAACTGATGGCGCAAATCGTACATAATAAAAAATAACGCCCGCGCCCGTCATCCGCCCTTTTTACCATTCATTGAAAACAGCTATGAATTTGAATCAAATCCACCCCCGCGCCAAATTAGGGAAAAATGTAACAATAGAACCGTTCACCACCATTGCCGGAAACGTAGAAATCGGCGATAATTCTTGGATTGGACCGAACGTAACAATAATGGATTACGTGAAAATCGGTAAAAACTGTCAGGTATTTCCCGGTGCGGTTATTGGGGCTGTTCCGCAAGACCTCAAATTCCAAGGCGAGGTAACGTATGTAGAAATTGGCGACAATACCATTATCCGCGAATGCGCTACGGTCAATCGTGGAACGGAAGCCAGCAATAAAGGCATTACGCGCATCGGGAACAACGTGCTGGTTATGTCATACGTGCACATTGCCCACGATTGCATGGTGGGCAATAATGTAGTATTGGTAAGCTACGTGGGCATAGCCGGCGAAACGGTAGTTGAAGACTGGGCAATCATCGGCGGCAATTCATCAGCGCATCAGTTTACGCGTATCGGCGCCCATTCCATGCTTTCCGGCGGTTCGCTTATAGGCAAGGATGTGCCGCCTTACATTTTGGCAGGGCATCGCCCGTTGGCGTTTGGCGGCGTAAATATTATCGGTTTGCGGCGGCGGGGCTTCAGCAACGAGCAAATACAGGAAATAAGCAATATCTATAAAATCATCTACGGCGGCGGGTTTAACATTACCGATGCGTGTAAGAAAGTAGAAAGCACGTTTGCGGCAACGCCCGAACGCGATACGATTTTGGATTTCATCCGCTCGTCCAAGCGCGGCGTCATCAAAAGCGCAATGACAGGAAGTATCGACGAATAAACCCTGCTAAAAATGAATAAACGGATAACGCGCCGAAAAATCCTGTATTTTCCGGTGGGTATCCGTTAAGAATTTCCGGTGCGCTACGGTGTTTTCATGCAGCGGGCGGTGCTGTTGTGCAGCGATGATTTGTTCAACTTCGCGCATGATTTTTTTTGCGCCGCCGTCGAGCGCCGCCTCCGAAAAACGTTGCCAGATATAGTTTACAGCCTGCGCCGAAGGATGCAGCATATCTCCGGCATAGAAACGGTAATCGCGCAACTCGTCCATCATAATTTCATAAGCAGGAAAATACCAGGCATTCGGAAATTGTTGCTGCAATTTTTCGACGGCAAGCAATAGCGAGGCTTTGCTCAACTGGTTCCCGTGTGCGCCGTCTTTCCAGTGGCGGACTGGGCTCACCGTGAAAATCCATATACGCGAAAGGTCGGCTGCAATTTCGCTGGCAAACAGCTCCGCCGTTTCTTCGACCGGAAGGAAGACACGTTCAAAATCCGTTGCCGGGAATTTATGGCAATTGGCAACAATCGTATTTTTTTCTTTGTGCCGGTAAGCCCACGACGTACCCAAACTCACCACAAGGAAAGACGCGCGGCGGAAAGCTTCCTGTCCTTTTTGCAAAGCCTCGTTCGCCTGTTGCAAAAACGCCGCAGCGTTGGGATGTGAAAAACTGCTGTGGTGCGAAAACGTTGTCCACAGCCCCCGACAACAAACCAGCTCCTTTTCTTCAAAAAGGTTTCCGTTGCGCAGCCGTTGCAATGCCTGTACAATCGATTGCGGATTATATGCTACGCCGAACGGGTTTATTGTTACCGGGAATTTGCGTTGCAACATGGCGCCGCCCATGTTCGACGCAAAGCAGGAACCTATGAACAGTACCGGCGTGTGGTAGTTCATTTGCTGCGGAAACGCGGGAATCGTTATAATGGTTTGCCATTGCATGCGTCCAAATTAGCTTTCAGTTTTGCAAAGCCGGCGCCGCGCAAAACCGACTTCGCAAAGATAGTATTAAAAGCCGGTTCGTCCAAGTTATTCCAGTCGCCGGCGGTGAAATTGACTATTTCGGGAATAGTCCAGTTGCTCATCCGGTGCGGCGGCGTTTTGGCGTTCCACGGGCATGCCAACTGGCAATAATCACAACCGAAACAATAGTTTTTCAACAGCACGCCGTTTTCGCCTTTGCGTTTGTTGTGGTACGAAATACAACGGTTGGCGTCCAGCCGGTAGGGTCGCAAAGCCCCGCCGGGACAAGCGTCTATGCACTGCGTACATTTCCCGCAACGGTTTTTTTCCTGCCGCGTGGTGTATTCCAATTCTGCATCCAACACCAATGTGGCTATAAACGTAAAAGAACCCAGCGTGGGCGAAATCAACAGGTTGTTTTTCCCTATCCAGCCCAAGCCGGCACGGACAGCCCATGCTTTCTCCAGCACCGGCGCAGAATCTACAAAACCGCGCAGGACGGTTGCCGGCGCAACGGCTTTCACCGCCGCAATCACTGCCGCTAATTTTTCGTGGATGAAGTCGTGGTAGTCTACGCCGTAGGCATAGTAAGCAATTTGAGGGACGTTGCCCGGTTGCCGTTGCGGCGGCTTGTAGTTCAACAGCGATACGACTACCGATTGGGCGTTTTCAACCAGTAATGCAGGATTGGCGCGCTTCTCTACATTCCGCGCCATATAAGCCATTCCGGCATGATAACCGGCAACCAGCCAGCTATTCAGGTGCGTCATTTCCGTTTCCAGCGTCGTAACCGCCGCTATGCCGCAAGCATCGAAACCTGCCCCGGCAATAGCGTTTTTTATGAATTGTGTCAGCGCCGGTTTATCCATACTTCCTTACTCTTCCGGAAGCGGTTGCCCGGTGGTTTCTTTCACGTAAATTATATTGGCTACCCGGCGTTCGCCGTGGTGGTCAAATAATTTATTATCGCTGGGGTAATTTACTATCCCGTTTTCGTTTTCGCCACGCACATACATGGTGGAAGAGCCGCCGCCGTCAAAGTTCATGGCGTCGCGGCAATCCAAAGCTTTTGACAACAGATAAAGTTCGGCGATGCTCATTCCCGCAGCATGGGTATTCCTGCCGTCCACCACCACAAGCAAAACAACGCCGCTGCCTTTAATCGCAACAAAAGTGCGCGGGTGCCGGTTTTGATTAAAGGCATTTTCTTGCCACTGTGCAGGCAGCCCGTCTTTCATAATCAAAGGACCGGCTACCAGTACGTTTTTACTGTCAATAATATTTTCCCACCCGGCGTTGGCAGTGTCGCGGGCGAGTATGCGCACGGCGGGCGGGTCGATAGCAAGCGCCGCATTATTGCGGGAAGTTAGCTTTGCCGTTTCGTGCAAAACCATTCCATTGACGCGCACAAAATCAACTGCGCCGCCGTTTTTCATATCAAAGAACGAAGCGTTGATTCCGGCAATGGCATTCACCTGCCGGCATAATTCGCTTGTGCCAATAAGCGTGTCGCTCACGTCATGTATGCCCAGATGAATAGCGTCGTTGGGAATAATTTCCAAAATATGGATACTTTGCGGCGTCTCGAAAAGCGTAAGCTGCACTTGGCGCAAGGTGATATTCCCGGTGATTTCTTTTGTTTGCCAGGGAGCCTCTGCGAGGATTTTTGCAACTCCGGCAACGGGCGGTTGGGCGAAT